>NZ_JBSGZO010000090.1:0-23505 GCF_053611045.1 Streptomyces sp. NPDC054841
GTGCAGATGCGAGGCGGAGTAGGGAGCCACTGCGGATCATTGGCGACTGACGACAACGCAGCAGATGCGCGTGCCAGGGCACGCGAGCCCGGCAAGATCCGAACGACAGGCCCTAAGTCCGCAACGGGCTGACATTCGCCGTCGCCTCACGCAGCGCACGACGGCAGAGGGCGTCCGCCCTGCGGGTCGACTCCGGAAGGCGGAAGTCCGGCGACAGCGCGAGTGCGTGGGCACACGCGTTGTCGAGGGAGACCCGGTGGCCGACCGAGACGAACACGGGCTTGATCCCGGTCTGCGTACGCACCGCCCGGCCGACCTCCTCGCCGTCGTCCGCGCGCAGCGGTGCGGTGTCGCCACGGTTGTCGCCCGGCGGGTCGTACGAGAACGTGAACGGGTTCTTGGCGACGCCGATCACCGGCAGCCCGGTGAGCACACCGAGGTGGCTGGCCAGTCCGAAGCGGCGGGGGTGGGCGCGCCCGTACCCGTCGCAGACGACGAGCCCGGGGCCGGTGCTGAGCGAATCCAGCGCGGCCAGCACGGTCGGGATCTCCCGGAAGGCGAGCAGCCCCGGTATGTAGGGGAAGGCGACCCGGCCGACCGCGGTGGACTCCTCGACGACGGCGAGCGTACGGGCGTCGAGGACCACCGCGGCAGCGACGACGACATCGCGCTCGTCGTCGTAGGCCACGTCGACCCCGGTGACGAGGCCGGTCCCGGGCGGCGGCCCCGGCTCGTCCAGGACGACGCGGGCGCGCAGCTCGTCCTGGACGGCCCTGGCCTCGGTCTCGTCGGCAGGTGTCCTGATGGTGGTCATGGTGAACTCCACCTTAGACACCTTGGATAGCCTGCCGATCATGTTCGTAATGGAATTGACCTATATCGCCCCGGTAGAGCGCGTTGACGAGCTCCACGGCGCGCACATCGTCTGGCTGAACGCCCAGTACGAGGCCGGCGTCTTCATCGCCTCCGGCCGCAAGAACCCGCGTGACGGCGGCGTGATCCTGGCCGTCGGGGCCGACCGCGCGCGGATCGAGGAGATCGCGGCGACCGACCCCTTCACGACCGGCGGGGTGTGCGAGTACCGGATCACGGAATTCATCGCGACGAAGACCGCGCCCGGGCTGGAGCCGTACAGGCAGCAGCAGCCGCCTGCGTAGCACGTGGCCGGCGGGTCCGCGGGGACGGGATCCGGCCGCCTCACGGGTTGCCCGGCCGCCGGACTGCCCGACTACCGGGCTGCCCGACTACCGGCCGCCGGGCCGCCGGGCCGCCGGGCCGCCGGGCTGCGCGCGACGGCACGGCTCCGACTGCCGATGAGTCCCCGCTGCCGGCGGCCCCGCTACCAGTGGCGCCCATTGCCGGTGGGGCCCATTGCCGGTGGGCCGGCCCGGTCCGGGCCCGGATGCGGGCCTGGCCCCGGCCGGCATCCGGGCCCGGCTCATCAGGGCTCCAGCCTGGCCACCCGGCCCTTCTCGCCCGACGCCCAGCATCCGAAGTCCGGCGTGCAGTCGACGCTGTCGTACGAGCCGGTGTCCACGGTGCGCCAGGTGCGGCCGGCATCCGTCGTCAGATCCGTGCCGGTGGGGCCGACGGCCAGCGCGGCCGAGCGGCTGTGCGGCAGCCAGGTGACTCCCGAGCGGTACGCGGGCGGCGGGGCCGACGACTTGTGCCAGGTCCGGCCGCCGTCCCGGGTGATCGCGCCCGCCTGCGGCGAGGGCTGCCCGGAGCGGTAGTCGCCGCCGACGGCGAGTCCGTGCGTACGGTCGCGGAAGGCGAGGGCGAAGACTCCGCGGGCCGGGTCGCCGGCCGGGATCGGTGACTCGGTGGCGGTCCAGTGCAGTCCGCGGTCGGCGGAGTGCAGGACGCGTGCGGTGGCGCCGCCGCCGGTCGCCAGCCAGACGTCCTTCGAGCCCGCGCTCACCAGGCACTGGCCGCTCGCCGCGAAGCCCGCCTCGCCCGGCTGCGCGTCCGGCATCCCGGCACTGGGCAGCACCGTCCACGACTTCCCGCCGTCACTGGTCGACAGGATCCGGTACTTGCCGTCGACCGGATCGCTCATGGCGAGGCCGCTGTGCCGGTCGAAGAAGGTGACGCAGTCGTAGAAGGCCTTCGGGTCGGTGTTGCGGAACGACTCGGTCCAGGTCGCTCCGCCGTCCTCGGTGCGCAGCACGCGCGACGCCTCGCCCTCGCCGATGGCCAGCACGACGGCCCTCCGGCTGTCGAAGGCCTCGACGTCACGGAACTCCAGCTCGCCCGCCCGCGGCGGTGAGACGTTCCCCCAGCTCCGGCCGCCGTCCGTGGTGCGCAGCACGGTGCCCTTGGAGCCCGCTGCCCACGCCGTCGTCCTGCTGACCGCGGCGAGGCCGCGGAACCTTGCGTCCGTGCCCGTCTGTTTGAGCTCCCAGTGCAGTGTGCTGCCCGGTGTCTGCTGCGGCTCCGCCTGCGCCGGGGCGGCCAGGGCCGCGGCCAGCGCCACCCCGCACAGCCCCGCCGACACCATTCGTCTCGACTTCCCCTTGGGTCTCATGGCGCGCGAACGTAGCCGACCCCCGGCACGCGGTCCAGAGCGCCTCCGGCGGTGACACAGGTCACGCTCTCCCCCGATGCACGGATTTCGTTGTTCTGCCGTCTTCCTCAGCGCAAGGAAATGTCAGCCACGTGTCGGCCGAGCCGCAGCGAAGTGAGGGAGCAGGCCTTGTCCAGCGTCATTGAGCAGGCCGTGCAGGCCCGTCTGGTCGCCTCCGCACCCCAGATGGAGACCGTACCCGCGACCCTGCGCTACGACCGGCATGATCCGTTCGCCGTCAGCATGGAGTTCCCGCCGCCGGCGACGCTGGAGGGCACCGAGGTGTCCTGGGCGTTCTCGCGAGAGCTGCTCGCCCAGGGCATGGACGCGCCGGCCGGAGTCGGTGACGTACGGGTGCGGCCGTACGGATACGACCGCACCGTGCTGGAGTTCCACGCCCCGGAGGGCACCGCGATGGTGCACATCCGCACGTCCGAGCTGCGGCGCTTCCTCAAGCGCGCGCAGGGCCTCGTACCGGCCGGCCGCGAGCATCTCTATCTCGACCTGGACGAGGATCTGGCCGAGTTGATGCGCGACGCCTGCTGAGGCCCTGATGCGTGACGCCTGCTGAGACCTGTTGCGCGCCGCCGGCTGAGGCGGCCTACCGGGACGCCTGCTGAGCGGGCCGCTCCGCTCCCATGGGGGCGTTGCCCATGAGTGCGTTCAACTCCCCGTACTCGTAGCCTCCGGCCAGCTTTCCGCAGGTCCCTTCCGTGAGCAGCTCACGGGTCGCGTCATGCACCAGGCCGTGGGCGGCGAGGACGATCGAGGACCCCGCGCTGACGCGCGCGACGCCGAGCTCCGCCAGTTCCGCCACCGCCGGCGCCCCGGGCCCGACCAGCACGTTGAGCGGTGCGTCGATGCCCTTGACCAGGGCCCGCACGGTCTCCGGGTCCACGACACCGGGGACGAACACCCCGTCCGCTCCGGCCGCCACACAGGCGGCGGCCCGCTCCAGGGTCTCCCCCAGCCGGCCGTGCTCCGCCCCCAGACCCATGAGATAGGTGTCGATCCGGGCGTTGACGTAGAGCGGCACACCTTCGCTGTCGGCGGCCGAGCGGGCCGCGGCGATCCGCCGGATGTGCTCGGCCGGCGGCCGGGGGCCGTCCTCGATGTTGATGCCGACGGCCCCGGCTGCGAGCACCGCGCGGACCGTACCGGCGACCCCGCCCTCGTCCTCCTCGTAGCCGCCCTCGATGTCTGCGCTGACGGGCAGGTCCGTGGCGGCGGCGACGGCGGCGAGCTGAGCCACGGCGGCGGCCCGGTCCATCCGGTCGCCGTCGGGCACGCCCCGCTCCCAGGAGATTCCTGCGCTGGTGGTGGCGATCGCCGCGGCTCCGGCGGCGGTGACGATCCGGGCGCTCGGGATGTCCCAGGCGTTGGGCAGGACCAGCGGGCGGCCGGGGATGTGGAGGGAACGGAAGTGGCGGGCGCGGTCGGCGAGGGTCGTCATGCGGATCACTCAAGCACCCGTGGGCCGGTCCGGTCCGGCGACTTTCCGACATCGACGTACGCCAAGGGCCGGGCCACGGCGCGGGTACGTGAACAGCCTGGATCCGTGAACAACGGGGATACGGGACAACCAGGGAACGGGCCCACAACGGGCCCACCGGGGAACGGAAACAAATCGATTGCCGGGCCGGGTCATCCGGGCGTACCTTCGTTCCTGGCCCTGTTGTCGTCGATCGGAGAAGGACGTTGCTCGTCTGAGGTCTTGAGACACCGTGTCACGCGGCTTCTGCCCGCGTGCCCGTGTGCGACCTCGGCGTTCGAGCCGTCCCGTCCTCCCGGACCAGGGCCTTCGTGCTGTCCCGACCGGTGTCTCACCCGTTGCCCCACCCGCCTTCCACCGCAACAGGGAGACCCGTATGTCTACATCCCCCACCTATGTCACCTGCTCCTCGCTGTCCTTCTCCTGGCCCGACGGAACCCCCGTCCTCGAGGACTTCCAGCTCGCGGTCGGCCCCGGCCGGACCGGACTGATCGGACTCAACGGCTCCGGCAAGTCGACGCTGCTGCGGCTGATCGCCGGTGAACTCGCCCCCACCGAGGGAGCCGTGCGGATCGCGGGCGAAGTCGGCTACCTGCCGCAGAATCTGGTGCTCGACACGGCGCTCCGCGTCGACGAAGCGCTCGGCATCGCGACGACCCGCGCCGCGCTGCACGCGATCGAGTCGGGCGACGTACGCGAGGAGCACTTCACGGCGGTCGGTGACGACTGGGACGTGGAGGAACGGGCCCGTGCCACGCTCGATCAGCTCGGGCTCGCGCACATCGGCCTCGACCGGACCATCGGCGAGATGTCGGGCGGCGAATGCGTGCTGCTGCGGCTCGCAGCGCTGCTGCTGGCCAGGCCCGATGTGCTGCTGCTCGACGAGCCGACCAACAACCTCGATCTGTACGCGCGCCGGCGCCTGTACGACGCCGTGGAGGCCTGGTCCGGCGTGATGATCGTGGTCAGCCACGACCGCGAACTGCTGGAGCGGGTCGACCAGATCGCCGATCTCCGGGACGGCGAGGTGACGTGGTACGGCGGCGCCCTCTCCGCGTACGAGGAGGCACTGGCCGTGGAGCAGGAGGCGGCCGAGCGCATGGTCCGGGTCGCGGAGGCCGATGTGCAGCGGCAGAAACGTGAACTGGCCGATGCCCAGGTCAAACTGGCCCGCCGTAAGCGCTACGGACAGAAGATGTTCGAGAACAAGCGCGAGCCGAAGATCGTGATGGGTGCGCGCAAACGCCAGGCGCAGGTCTCGGCGGGCAAGCACCGCATCATGCACACGGAGAAGCTGGGCGAGGCGAAGGAGCGGCTCGCCGAGGCGGTTGAGGCGGTGCGGGACGACGACGAGATCCGCGTCGAGCTGCCCCGTACGAAGGTGCATCCGGGGCTCGGTGTGCTGCGGCTGTCCGGCGTCGAGCTGGATCACGGGGCCAGGATCGCGGGCGAGTTCGAGCTCCGCGGCCCGGAGCGGATCGCGCTCGTGGGACGCAACGGGGCCGGCAAGACCACGCTGTTGCGCACCATCGCCGGCGAACTGACGCCGGTCGCGGGCGAGGTGGAGGCGCAGGTGCCACTGCGCTTTCTTCCGCAACGCCTCGATGTGCTCGACGACGAGCTGAGCGTGGTGGAGAACGTGGCCCGTTTCGCGCCGGCGGCGACGGACAACGCGATCCGGGCGCGTCTCGCGCGGTTCCTCTTCAGGGGGGCGCGCGCCGACCGGGCGGCCGCCACCCTCTCCGGCGGGGAGCGGTTCCGCGCCTCGCTGGCGGCGTTGCTGCTCGCCGAGCCCGCGCCGCAGCTCCTGATGCTGGACGAGCCGACGAACAATCTGGACATGGCGAGCGTGCGGAGTCTCACCGCGGCGCTGGAGGCGTACGAGGGAGCCCTGATCGTGGCGAGCCACGACGTGAGGTTCCTGGAATCTCTCGGGATCACCCGCTGGCTGCTGCTCGACGGAGAGCTGCGCCCCACGACCGAGGCGGAAGTTCGGGAGGTGCTGGCGATGGAGTGACACCGGGTCGCCGTAAGGCAGCAGTCCGCGTCGCGCGCCCGCCCACGCGCCTTCCCCCGCCCGCCCGCGCGGAACGTCCTCGCCGGCGGGCCGGGCCCGGGTCCAGGGCCTGTCCTCTGGATCAGCCCGGCAAGATCCGGAAGACAGGCCCCCGATGTCAGGAGTAGGCCTGTGTGGGTGCTTACGGGACGGGGCAGGTGTGGCTGATGATGGCGCCGTCATCCCCCGAGTCCGCCCCTGGAGAGCCCGTGTCGAGCAGAAAAGCTCTGATCCGACGCCCGAGCCCGCGCCTGGCCGAGGGCCTGGTCACACATGTGGAGCGCCGCCCCGTCGACACGAAGGCGGCGCTCGCCCAGTGGGAGGCGTACGGGGACGCCCTGCGCGCCCACGGCTGGGAGACGGTCGAGGCCGAGCCGGCCGACGACTGCCCGGACGGGGTCTTCATCGAGGACACGGTGGTGATGTTCCGGAACGTGGCACTCATCGCCCGTTCCGGGGCGGAGTCCCGCCGTCCGGAGACCCCCGGGGTCGAGGAGTCCGTGGCCCGGCTCGGCTGCTCGGTGAACTGGGTGTGGGAGCCGGGCAGCCTCGACGGCGGCGATGTCCTCAAGATCGGCGACACGGTCTATGTGGGGCGCGGCGGACGGACCAACGCGGCGGGCGTGCAGCAGTTGCGTGCGGCCTTCGAGCCGCTGGGGGCGCGCGTCGTCCCCGTGCCGGTGTCGCGCGTGCTGCACCTGAAGTCGGCGGTGACGGCGCTGCCGGACGGGACCGTGATCGGCTACGAGCCGCTGGTCGAGCAGCCTTCGCTGTTCCCGCGCTTCCTGCCGGTGCCCGAGGAGTCCGGAGCGCATGTGGTGCTGCTCGGTGGCGGAAAACTGCTGATGGCGGCCAGCGCGCCGAAGACGGCCGAGCTGTTCACGGATCTTGGATATGAACCGGTTCCGGTGGACATCAGCGAGTTCGAGAAGCTCGAAGGATGTGTGACCTGTCTCTCGGTGCGGCTACGAGACCTGCACTCATAACGGGACGCTGCAGAACATGTTGGTCACGGGCTTGGCCGACGGCTTGCCCGACCTTTAACCTACGGTCTCGTAACCTACGAGGCCGTAGGTAAGACGCATGCCTGTATTCGGTCAGCGCCTTGCCCTGCGCTGCTCTCGTTCCACTCGTTTCTCCGTTCCGTCTCCCGTCCCCGTCCTCCCCAGGAGCCCCCGTGACGATCACCTCTCCCCACCTCGGCAGTTCGGAAGCGTGGACCGACGCCCGGCTGCTGCACGCGCTGGAGGAGGTGGTCGAGAAGGAACTCAACCGCCATCTCAAGGTCGCCAAGGACTGGATGCCCCACGAGTACGTCCCGTGGTCGGACGGCCGGAACTTCCCGGGGCTCTTCGACGACGGCGAGGCCTGGGAGCCCGGCCAGTCCAAGGTCACGGACATCGGCAGGACCGCCCTCATCGTGAACCTGCTGACCGAGGACAACCTGCCCAGCTACCACCACGAGATCGCGACGCTCTTCGGCCGCGACGGCGCCTGGGGCACCTGGGTGCACCGCTGGACCGCCGAGGAGGGCCGGCACGGCATCGTGATGCGTGACTACCTGCTCACGTCGCGGGCCGTCGACCCGGACAAGCTGGAGCAGTTCCGCATGTCGCACATGTCGGAGGGCTTCGAGTCCGACAACCGCCACTCGATGCTCCACTCCGTCGCGTACGTCGCGTTCCAGGAGCTCGCGACCCGTATCTCGCACCGCAACACCGGTCACCAGTCGGGCGACCCGGTCTGCGACCGGATGCTGGCGCGTATCGCCACCGACGAGAACCTGCACATGATCTTCTACCGGAACCTGCTGGGCGCCGCCTTCGAGTTCGCGCCGGACCTGACCATGCAGGCGGTGCGGGACGTCGTGGTCAACTTCCGGATGCCCGGGCACGGGATACCGGGATTCGAGCGAGCGGCGGCGCAGATGGCGATCGGTGAGATCTACAACATGCGGATCCACCACGACGACGTGCTGCAGCCGGTGCTGCGCTTCCTGAAGGTCCTGGAGATCGACGGACTCGGCCCCGAGGGCCTGAAGGCGCAGGAGGAGCTCGGGATGTACATGGGCGGGCTGGACTCGGAGGCACGGAAGTTCGACGAGAAGCTCGCGGCCCGCAAGGCGCGGATGGCGGCGCGCGCGGCGGGCTGACCGGGGGCTCCGCCCCAGACCCCCGACGGCCTTCGACCGTGTCCTCAAGCGCCGGGCAGGCTCTCTCCGAGCCGTCCGGCGCTTGAGGCGTCGGGCAGGGGAGCCCCGGCACAGGTGAGGTGAGGCGCGCCGTACTCTGTGCCGCGTGAAGCCTGTGACCCGCATCGTCCTCATCGGCGCCCCGGTCGCCGTCGCCGTGTCCCTGGTCCTCGGCGTCGGGGGCGAGGACGACATCCCGCTCGCCGACCGGCCGCCGCAGACGACCCAGCAGGCGCCGGGCGTCGCGCCGAACCCTCTGAAGGCCGGCACGACGTCGGAGCAGCAGGCACTGGACGCCCGGATCGCCAAGCTGCCGCCCGGCCTCGCCGACCCCGCCAAGAAGGAGATCGCCGCGCGGCTCGTGGCCAGTGCCGAGCATTCGACACTGGACTGGCGCGGCCAGTACGACGCGATCGAGGACCTCGGCGACGGCAACGGCTACACCGCGGGAATCATCGGCTTCTGCTCCGGCACCAACGACATGCTCCAGCTCGTCGAGGTGTACACCGCCGCACACCCGGACAACGGCCTTGCCCGTTATCTCCCCGCTCTCAAGCAGGTCGACGGCACCGACGCCCACGACGGTCTGGACCCCGGCTTCACGGACGCCTGGGTGACGGAGGCGCGGAAGCCCGCCTTCCGCCAGGCCCAGGACACGGCGCGCGACCGGATCTACTTCGACCCGGCCGTACGGCTCGCGAAGATGGACGGCCTCGGCACGCTCGGCCAGTTCATCTACTACGACGCGATGGTGCTGCACGGCCCCGGCCTGGACGAACACGGCTTCTACGGGATCCGCGAGGCGGCCATGCGGGAGGCGAGGACGGCCGCCGAGGGCGGTGACGAGAAGGCGTACCTGAACGCCTTCCTCGACCAGGGCCGCTCCGTCACGAAGGCGAAGTTCACCAAGACCCAGCGCGACACCTCGCGCATCGACACCGCACAGCGGGTGTTCCTGCGGAACGGGAACATGGATCTGGCGACGCCGCTGGTGTGGCAGATGTACGGGGAGACGTTCCGTATCCCGGCGTCCTGACCGGATCAGCGGAACGGCGACCCGACGGAACGGAACGGCCTCCCGGCGGAACGCGGCTGCCTCCCGACGGGACAGGGCGGCCTCCCCACGGAACAGGGCGGCGTCCCGACGGACGGCCGGCCCGGCGTCGGGCCGTCGGTCACCAGTCGGCCACCCGGTAGTCCTTGAGGAAGACGCCGGCCACCGGCGCACCCGCCTCGCCCCGCACGATCGGGTCGTACACGCGCGCCGCCCCGTCCACGATGTCCAATGGCGTACGGGTACCCGCTGCGGCGATCCGTGCCTTGCGGGGGGCGGGGTTCTCGTCGGTGATCCAGCCCGTGTCCACACTGCACATGTGCACACCCTGCGCGGCGAGTTCCTGGGCGCTGGTACGGGTCAGCATGTTCAGCGCGGCCTTCGCCATATTCGTGTGCGGATGTCCGCCGGTCTTGTTGCGCACCGCGAACCGGCCCTCGACCGCCGACACATTGACGATGTAGCGGCGCGGGCGCGGCGACGCGAGCAGCAGCGGCAGCAGCCGGTCGCAGAGCAGCGCGGGCGCGACGGCATTGACGAGCTGCACCTCCAGGAGCTCGGCCGGGTCGAGCTCACCGATGCGCGCCGACCAGGAGTTGGCGGCTGAGACGTCGGGAAGCAGCCCTGCCTCGTCCGCACCGGGGAGCACGAGGTCGAGTGAACCGGGCTGCCGGCCGATCGCGGCCATCGGCGCGTACCCCGGCGCGGCGAGCACACCCGGCGGACGCACGCCCTCCTCGGCCGCGGCCAGCAGGGCGTACGCCTCGGGCGGCCTCCGGATCGTCTGCGCGGCGTTGTTGACGAGTATGTCGAGCGGCTCGCCGTCCGCACGCAGCCGGTCGCACAGGCCGAGCACCTGGCGCGGATCGCGCAGGTCGATCGCGACCACGGTCAGCCGCTCGATCCACTCCTCGCTGCCCTTCGCCGCGCGGAACCGGCGCAGTGTGTCCTGGGGGAAGCGACTCGTGACGAGGACGTCGGCCCCGTCGCGGAGCATCATGAGCGCCAGCTGGAAGCCTATTTTCACCCGGCCACCGGTGAGCAGCGCACGGCGGCCGGACAGGTCGGTGCTTAGGGCGCGCCGGGCAGCGTTGTCGCGGGCGCAGTCCGGGCAGAGCCGGTGGTAGAACGCATCAGCCTGTCGGTAGAGCGACTTGCAGACATAGCAATGACGGGGCTTCAGGTACTCCCCCGGGCTCCCCGCCCGGAGCTCCAGAGCGGTGTCCTCACGACGGTCGAGCGCACCGGTCGCGGTGGCGGCGCCGAGCGCGGCATCGGCCTCGGAACGCGTGCGCTGACGGGCCCTGCGGCGCTTGTTCCGGCTCTCACGGGCGAAGGAGGCGGCCAGCTCTTCGGCCCACGCGCGGGTGGGATCGTCCAGCGGTGCCCGCCTCAGCCTCTCCACCGTGCGGCCGAAAGCGGCCAGCTCCTCGTCCGTCAGCGCGTGCCTCTGCTCCATGCGCAGGTGATCTTAATGGCGGGCATGCGACGTCAGCATCCCGGTTTCCTGTCACTCGGGAGCGGTACGCGCACGGAGCAGCTCGGGTCGCTACCCGCGCCGCTGGATCTCGGAGCGCCTCAGCCTGCCCCGCTCCTTCTCCGACAGCCCGCCCCACACACCGAACCGCTCGTCATTCGCGAGCGCGTACTCCAGGCACGCCACCCGCCCCTCGCACGCGCCGCACAGCTGCTTCGCCTCGCGTGTGGAGGAACCAGGGGCCGGGAAGAAGAATTCGGGGCCGGCCTGGGCGCACAGGGCCGTTTCCTGCCAGGCGAGTTCGTGGTCGGTGGTACTGGAGACAGTGGTGTTGATCGGCATGGTTCACACCGTGCCCGGTGTCGATAAACGCCATGTCAATGAAAGCTCAACGACCCGACCGGACCCGCCTGTCCCGGCCTGTCCCTGCCTGTCCCTGCCCGCCCCGGTCGATCCGCCCCGATCGACCCACCCCGGACAGGACCTAGCTCCGCGGCGCGCTCTTGATCACCGCGAAACGCGCCCCGTACGGGTCCGCAAGTTTCGCGATGCGGCCGACGTCCTCCAGGTCCATCGGCTCCGTCCGGACCTGGCCGCCGAGCTTCTTCGCCCGGGCCGCGGTCGCGTCCGTGTCGGTGACCTCGAAGTACGGGAGCCAGTACGGTCCGTCCGCCGCCTCCACCGGGTCGGCCTCCAGGGGGACGAGGCCGGCGAACATCGCGTCCGCTCCCGCGCCCGCCGGGTTGACGGTCGTGTACGTGTCGCCGCCCGGGATCGGAACGCCGAAATCGTCCCAGCCGAAGACGGACCGGTAGAAGGCCAGAGCCGCGTCCGTGTCCGGGGTGTAGAGCTCCGCCCAGCACAGCGCGCCCGTCTGGTTCACCACGTCCAGGCCCTTGTTCGTGCCCGGCTGCCAGGTCGCGAAGCCGACGCCGGCCGGGTCGGAGAAGATCGCCATGCGGCCCAGGTCCCATACGTCCATCGGTTCGGACATGACGGCTCCGCCGCCGTCCCTCACCCGCTTGGCCGTGTCGTCGGCGCTGGTGGACTGGAAGTAGAGGGTCCACGCGGACGCGCCCTGCTCCGAGGGCACGGTCATGCCGCCGGCCGCGGTCTTCCCGTCGAGCTGGAACATCCCGTAACCGCCGGCGTCGGGCCCCATCGAGTGGAAGGTCCAGCCGAAGAGACCGCCGTAGAAGGTGCCGGCGCCCTCGAGGTCGGGGGTACCGAGGTCGAGCCAGTTCGGGGAACCGGTGAGATAGCGGGTCGTGAGCATGGCGCGTCGCTCCTTCGCGGGCGGGCCGCGGTGCGGTCCCCGCCGTCGTGCCTCGTCGTGCGTCGTCGTGCCTCGTCGTGACTCGTCCTGTCCCACGAGTCTCCTACCGATCCATGCCCGCCGCACGCAGTGCCGCGCGGGCCGCGTGATGCCCGCACATTCCGTGCACGCCGGTGCCCGGCGGAGTGGCCGCCGAGCACAGATAGACCCCGGGAACACCGGTCGCGTACGGATCGAACGGGGCGGGTCGGGGCCGCAGGGCCAGCTGGAACATGCCGGTGGAGCCGGTGATGATGTCGCCGCCGATGTGGTTCGGGTTGTACGTCTCGGTGGCGGCGACCGACCGTACGGCGATCTGGACGATCCGCTCCCTCGTCCCTGGCGCGAACCGTTCGAACTGCCGCAGCACCGCGTCCGTTGCGTCCCCCGGATATCCGTTGGGCACGTGCGCGTACGCGTAGACGGGGTGGACCGCGCCGTGCGACCGGCCGGGATCGGCGAGATACTGCTGGGCCACGAGCACGAACGGCCGGTCCGGCATCCTGCCCCGGTTGATCGCCCGCTCGGTGTACGCGACCTCCTCCGCCGAGCCGCCCAGGTGAAGGGTCCCCGCGCGCCGACAGGCCGCGTCGCGCCAGGGCACTCCGCCTTCGACAGCGAGGTCGACCTTGAACGCGCCCGGTGCGTACCTGAAACGCGCGTACGCCCGCCGCACGCGCACCGGCAGCCGGTCGCCGACGATCCGGATCGCGGCCTCGGGTGCGACGTCGAGCAGCACGGTGTCGTACGGCGGGAGTTGGTCCAGCGAGTCGACCCGTACGCCGGTCTCGACCGTCCCTCCGAGATCCTTGAGCAGGGCGATGAGCGCATCGCTCACGGCCCGCGAGCCACCGCGGGCGACAGGCCAGCCGTACGCATGGCCGGCGGCGATCAGCATCAGCGGAATCGCGCTGGTCAGCGGACGGTTCTGGGGATGGAAGCCATGCGCCGCCACCCCGGCGAAGAGGGCCCTCGCAACGTCGGTGCGCCACCGTCCGGCGAGTACCGACGCGGGCAGTGCCGCGTGGAGCCCGTAGCGCGCCAGATGGACCGGATGCGCCGGGACATGTGCCATCGGCCGCATGATGTCGGTCAGCAGCGCGTCGAACCCGGCCGCGAGCGGCCCGAAGAGCCTGCGCCAGGCGGGGCCGTCCGGCGCACCGAGCGCGGCCGCGGTCGCGTCGAGGGAGCGCAGCATCACCCCGGGCGGCCCGGAGTCCAGGGGATGTGCCAGGTCGACCTCGGGCCAGGCCCATTCCAGGCCGTACCGCGCCAGGCCGAGGGAGTTCAGGAACGGCGAGGCAACTCCCATGGCGTGGACTGCGCAGCAGTGGTCGTGCACGAGCCCGGGCGCCGTGAGTTCACCGGACCGACAGCCTCCGCCGGGCGTGGCCGCGGCTTCGAGGACGGTGACGCGCATGCCCGCCCGAGCGAGGGTCACGGCGCCTGCGAGTCCATTGGGGCCGGATCCCACGACGATCGCGTCTGCCATGCCATACAGCGTACGGGGAGGCATGGTTATGATCTCCGTATGACGATCAGAAAGGCCCATGCCGGGTAAGCGCCGCCGTCCGCTCCTGCTTCCCTCGGCCAACGCGCCGCCGGGCTCCGCGCACGTATCGCCGCGGAAGTCCGTCCAGCCCTTGCCGAGGAGCGAAGATGCAGGTCACACCTGTGCAGGCCACACCCTTGAGTCCGTACGCGCGGCTGCCCCGCCCGTACCGGAAACTGCACATCGTCCACAGCACCGTCGACGCGTACGGGCGAGCGCACTGGCTGCTGGCCGAGCGGCCACCCACCGGTTCCGACGCGCCGTACGACGCTCTGGTCGTCACGGTCGGCGACGGTGCTCCGCAGGAGACTCACCTCAGTGCGGTGCTGCACGCCCGATGCCGGATGGACGCGCTCCCGGACGGCGGTTTCGTCCTCGTGAGCGCCCGTGCGGGCAGGCCGGGCGAGCAGACGCAGGTGTTCGACGCACTGGGACGCACGTCGTGGACGTTCGACCTGGGCGATGCCGTCGAGCACCTGCTCGTCGACGAGGCGGGCGATCTGTGGGTGGGGCACTTCGACGAGAACCCCGAAGGCATCCGGCGGTGGAGCAGCTCCGGCGAGCTCCTGTGGCAGTCCGGCGGCATGCCCGGCGTCGGGTGGATCACGGACTGCTACGCCCTGAACGCGGGCCGGCGTGCGACATGGGCGTGCACATACACGGATTTCCCGCTGCTGGAGTTCCGGGAGGACAAGGACGTCAGGGTGCGCTCCAACAAGGTGGGCGGCGCCTGCGGGTTCGCCGTGCACGGAGACCGGCTCACCTTCTTCGGCGGTTACGGCGGCGAGGCCGACCGGCTCGTCGACTGCGAGCTGACCGACACCACCGTCGAGCCGGTCTCGTACGGCCGCGCCGTACGGCCCGACGGCGAGAAGCTCGGCCGACGCCGCGTCGTGAGCCGGGGGCCGCGCGTCTATGTGCAGGCCGAGCCGGGCACCGAGTGGTTCGTCCGGGACATCGGCGACGGCGGCGACTGACGTCATGCCCGGCGTCGTCCCACGTCCCGTGTGATCACTCGTCACGGTGGTCCGGCCGTGTTACGGCCCTGAGGCACCTGCGCACTGCGGCAGGGTGGGCGGATGCGCCACCGGATCAGGCCTCTCACCCTTGCCGTACTCCTCGCCGCGACCGGCTGTGTCTCCGTGCCCGCCGCGCCGCCAAAGCCGCCGAAGCCGGGCCTTGCCCCGGCGGCGGACAGGTCGCCGTCATCGGTCGGCCAGGAGCAGCGGGTTCCGCCGCCGGCACATGGGGAACTCGCCACGACCGGACCGGAGAGGTCACCGCAGCCGCAGAAGCAGGACGAGCATGAGAAGCAGGAGGAGAGGCGGAAGCGGAAGGAGAGGGAGGAGCGTGCACGGCCGGACCGCGTGGATCCGCCATCGGCGCCGAGGCAGCGTCCCCGGAAGGAGCAACGGGACTCGGTTCCTGCGGATCACGTCCGGCCGCCACGGACGCACAAGCCGCGTCCCGCCGTACACCCGCCCCGTCCACGGCCGGACCACGGCATGAGCGATGTGTGCGCGTCGTCGGACGGGGTCGCGGATCCGTCCCTCGTCGAGCTGTGCCGGGCGCATTACGGCCGCTGAAGCCGTCCGGCACCGCGTGCGGGATTGTCCGCACGGCCGTACGTTCAGCACTGTGGCGGATGCGACGGGCGGCGACACACGGACGGACGGACGCGTCGAGCGCGGCAACCGGACCCGGCGGCTGGTGCTGGGGCGCACCATGAACATCGCGTCGGTGGAAGGGCTCGCGGGGCTCTCCCTCGGCCGGATCGCCACCGAACTGAACCTCAGCAAGAGCGGTGTCTTCGCCCTGTTCGGTTCGAAGGAGGAACTGCAACTGGCGACGGTACGGGCGGCGGTGGCCGTGTACGTCGGCCGTGTCGTCGCCCCGGTGCGCGCGCTGCCGCCGGGGCCGGGCCGGGTGTGGGCGCTCTGCAGGAACTGGCTGGCCTATTCGGCGGACCGGGTGTTCGACGGCGGGTGTTTCTTCTGCGGCGTCTCGGCGGAGTTCGACGCCCGCAGCGGCCCGCTCCACGACGCCATCGCCAAAGCCCGCAAGGACTGGGTGGCCTATGTGCAGCGGACGCTGGACGCGGCGCGGAAGGCGGGCGGGCTCGTCGCGGAGGTGGACGTACCGCAGCTCGCCTTCGAGATCATCGCGTTGCTGGAGGCGGCGAACGCGCAGTCGGTGCTGCACGACGACTCCTCGGCCTACGACCGGGCGGCGCAGGGTGTTCTGCGCCTGCTGCGCGCCGCGGCCACGGACCCGGGCACCCTCCCGGACTGGCCGCCCGCCCGCGCCTTCAGGGACCGCCTGCGCCGTCAGTGGGCGTGATCTCCGGAGGAGTCCGACGGCTTCGCGTCCTGCGCGGCCGGATGATGCGGCTCGTACCCAGGAATCGTCCCGTCCGGCTTCGCCACCAGGAACAGCCCGGCCATTCCCATGTCCGAATGGCTCTGCACATGGCAGTGGTACATCCACGCGCCCGCGCCCACATGCTCGCCCGCGATGACCTGCAGGCCGAAGGAGTCGGCCGGGCCTGTGATCTTGTTGTCGACGACGCGTGACGGGTCGTCCGGGCCCGTGAGCAGTCCGGTCCTGTTGTCCGCCCAACGGTGGCCGTGGATATGGAACGTGTGGTAGTACTCGCCGTGAGTGATCATGACGATCTCGACCCGGTCGCCCACCGTGGCCTGGAAGTTCGGGCTCTGATGCGCCGGCTTGTTGTTGATCGTCATGTCGTTGAAGACGATCGTGAACTGCTTGTCCGGGAGGATGTCGCCCTTCCTCCTCACCACCACCGGGCCGTACAGGCCCTTGCGGATGCCGCCCGTCCCGTGGTCCGTGCCCACGACATGGTCGTGGTAGTGCCAGTAGCCCGCGCTGCCCGGCCGCCAGGTCCCGTCGTTGCGCCTGCCGGGGGCATGGGTGCGCCATGTGTACGTACGCGTACCACCGGGCTCGACATGGCTCTTGTTCATCCTCGTGCCGTCGCTGGCGACGTCGTAGTCCACACCGTGCACATGGAGACTGGCCTCCACATCCATCGTGTTCTCGAACTCGATGTGCAGGGTGTCCCCTTCGATCAGCTCGATCACCGGCCCGGGCACAGTGGCCTTGCCCTTTTCGAGGCCGTACGCCATCTGACCGTCCGGCAGTTTCTCCGCGTACAGCTTGAGATGGCGTACCTGACCGCCGGCCGGGGCAGTCTTCGGTGCGCCATCGGCGGAGGTGGCGGCCGGGGCAGTGGCGAGAGACAACGATGTCACACCGGTCGCCGCAACCGCGCCTCCCGCCACCAGACGCCGGTTGAAGCTCCGTCTGTCCATGCGAACTCCCCAGTGCCGTCGGGAAATTGGGTTCAGCCGGGCACACGGTAACCGGGTGATCCTCGTTTCTCCACACCCAGGACAAAGTTCGTGCGATTGCAGCCATACCTATTGGCGACTCGCCAAAAGGGGTCTAGCTTCACCGCTGTTGCTGTGACCAATGAGGGGTGGGTGACCACATGCACCGTGCACCACATCACCGGTCGAGATCCCGGCGCGGGACGGCGGCGGCACTGCTGGCCGGATCGCTGGCCGTGTCCCTGCTCGGCGGGACGGCGGCGGCCCGGCCCGCTCCGGATCCGCCGACAACCCCGTCAGTGAACACACCGAATGCGCCGACCACACCGACAACGTTGTCTCTGCCCTCACCGCCGGGCGGTGCGAACGTACGGGTGCTCGTCTTCCATGCCTCGGCCACCGAGGAGTCGCCGACCGTCGACGCCGGTATCGCGGCGATCGAGCAGATCGGCCTGACCGGACCGGCCGCGGACCGCTTCCGTACCGAGGCCACCGACGACGCCTCGGTCTTCACCAACGCCAAGCGGCTCGGAAGGTACAACGCCGTGGTCTTTCTGACCGGCGGCGGTGACGTGCTCGACCCGGAGCAGGAGGCCGGCCTGGAGGCGTACATGGAGGCGGGCGGCGGCTTCGTCGGCATCCATGACGCAGCCCGCACCGAGCCGTACTCGGACTGGTTCACGGGTCTCGTCGGCGCCCGGCCCACCACCTCACCCGCCACCGTGCAGCGCGCGGTCGTCGAGGTCGGCGACCGTCAGCACCCCGCCACCAAGAGCCTCCCGCTGAACTGGAAGCGGCCCGACAAGTGGTTCAACTGGGCGGTGAACCCGTCCGGTTCCGTCCACACGGTCGCCCGGCTGAAGGAGAGCTCGTACCAGCCCGGCCAGGGCGCGAACGGCTGGGACCACCCCGTCTCGTGGTGCCGTGACTACGACGGCGGCCGGTCCTTCTACACCGGAATGGGCGGCACGGTCGACTCGTACGCCGAGACCGACTTCCGCGACCATCTGCGCGGCGCGCTGGCATGGACCTCGCGGACCTCCCGCGCCGACTGCAAGGCCACCATCACCGCCAACTACACGGCGGAGCGCGTCACCCAGCCCAACCAGCCCGGCCAGAACGACCAGATCGGCGAGCCCCACGGCCTGGTCGCGGCCCCCGACGGGCGGATGCTCTACATCGGGCGGGGCGGCGCCGACTCCTCCAAGCCGGTGGTGACCGACTGGAACAACCCCGACATCGGCGAGGGCAAGGGCGAGATCCACGTCTACGACCCGAAGACGAAGCAGGTGACGCTCGCAGGCGCGCTCACGGTCTTCGGCAACAAGGGCGGCGGCGACGAACTCACCAAGAACGAAGAGGGGCTCCTCGGCATCGAGCTCGACCCGGACTTCATGACCAACGGCTGGGTGTACCTGCACTACACACCGCACTCGCGGATCAACCGCGACACGCACATGGCCGAGCGGTACGTCTCCCGCTTCACCCTCGACCTCGCCACCAACAAGCTGGACCTGGCGAGCGAGAAGGTGCTGCTGAAGTGGCCGGTGCAGATCCACAGCTGCTGCCACGCGGGCGGCGGGATGTCCTGGGACTCCAAGGGCAATCTGTACATCGCGACCGGTGACAACAACTCCTCCGGATTCAGCTCCGGATACTCGGGCAACAACCCGGAGCCGAACTTCAAGGGCGTCTCGTTCGCGGACGCGCGCCGCACCGCCGGCAACACCAACAACCTCAACGGCAAGATCCTCCGTATCCACCCCGAGGACGACGGCACCTACACGCTCCCCGAGGGCAACCTCTTCACCGGCAAGGAGCCCGACGAGGGCGGCGGGAAGACGCGCGGCGAGATCTACGTGATGGGGGTCCGCAACCCGGCACGTATCTTCGTCGACAAGAGCACCGACATTCTGTACGCGGGCTGGGTCGGCCCGGACGCCGGTTCGCCGTCGACCACCTGGGGCCCGGCGAAGTACGACACGTTCGCCGCGATCACCAAGGCTGGCAACCACGGCTGGCCGTACTGCATGGGCAACAAGCAGCCCTACCGGGACCGCAATCTGCCCGATCCGAGCAAGCCACTCGGCTGGTACGACTGCGACGCGCCGAAGAACGAGTCGCCCAACAACGACGGCCTGGTGAAGCTGCCGCCGATCACCGCCAACACCATCTGGTACTCGCCGCAGGGCGGCGGCCCGGACTACCCGCGCGACGCCGCCGGCGTCCCGAGCTACAAGGTGGAGGAGCAGAAGCTGCTGCTGCCGTGGCTCAAGGGCGGCGGCCAGGCGACGATGAACGGCCCGGTGTACCGATTCGACGCGGCGAGTGACTCCGCGGTGAAGTGGCCGTCGTACTGGGACGGGAAGTGGTTCGTCGGCGACTTCTACGACGGCGACCAGCCGCGTCACGCGGTGCTGACCGACCCGAAGACGGTCGGCAAGGGCGGGATCCCGGTCCACGCCGAGTCCCTGAAGAAGATCGTCCCGACCGGCACGACCGGCATCCGCAACCTCATGGACTGGAAGTTCGCACCGGACGGCTCGTTGTACGTCCTCGACTACGGGCGCGGCTTCTTCACCTCCGATTCCAAGTCCGCGCTGTGGCGCGTGACGTACAAGGGCGGCGGGCCGACCCCGGCCGCCGATCAGCTCGCGAGGAAGGCGGCTGTCCAGTGAGACACGTACCGCACCGGCAACTCCGGCTGTGGACCGCGCTGCTCGGGGCGTTGGCGATGGTCCTGGGGCTGACCTCGACCGTCGCGTACGGGCGGGCCGGCGAGAGGGAGGCCGACGTGGCCGCGGCCCAGGTCCTCACCTGGACCGCGGGCGACGCCATCGACCGCTATGCGTCCTTCCCCACCACCGCGGTGGCGGGGCCGACGACGATCGTCTTCGAGAACAGTACGGCGACCGGCAACACCACCGGGATGCCGCACACGCTGACCTTCGACGTCTCCGACCCCGAGTACAACAACGACGTCCCGCTGAACATCCTGGCGAACCCCAATGACGACCAGGGCGGGAAACATTCGGTGGAGGTCACGCTCACACCGGGCCGCTACCGCTTCCACTGCACGATTCCCGGCCACGGGCAGATGCAGGGCATCCTCACCGTGACCGAGGGCGGCGGCGAGGACACCACCGCGCCGGAGACCTCGGCGAAGGTGGAGGGCGAGAAGAACGCCGACGGCGCGTACGTCGGGCATGCCACGGTGACCGTGTCGGCGACCGATGCCGGCTCGGGCGTGGACAAGGTCGAGTACGCGCTCGGGGCGGACGGTCCGTGGCAGCCGTACACAGCGCCCGTGATGATCCATGAAGTGGGCACCCACAAGGTCCGCTACCGAGCCACCGACAAGGCCGGCAACGCGGCTGCCGAGAAGGCCGCCGACTTCACGGTCGTCGCCCCGCCGACACAGGACAAGACACCGCCGGAGACCTCGGCGACCGTGACCGGTGAGAAGAACGAACAGGGCCAGTATCTGGGGATGGCGACGGTCACCGTCACCGCCTCCGACACCGGTTCCGGCGTCAACACCATCGAGTACGCGCTCGGGGCGGACGGCGCCTGGCAGCCGTACACGGCGCCCGTGATGATCCATGAAGTGGGCACCCACAAGGTCCGCTACCGGGCCACCGACAAGGCCGGCAACGCGGCTGCCGAGAAGGCCGCCGACTTCACGGTCGTCGCCCCGCCGACACAGGACAAGACACCGCCGGTGACCTCGGCGACCGTGACGGGGACCAAGAACTCGGACGGCGCGTTCATCACGAGCGCCACGGTGACGGTGAGCGCGACCGACGCGGACTCCGGTGTGGACAAAGTGGAGTACTCGCTCGACGGCGGTCCGTACCTCGCCTACACCACGCCGGTGATCGTCGACCGGGTCGGTTTCCACACCGTGCAGCACCGGGCGACCGACAAGGCCGGCAACACGTCGGAGGCGCAGAAGGTGTCCTTCACCGTCGCGGAGAGCGGTGGCGTGCCGGCGCCCAACTGCCCGGAGTTCGACGAGCGGCTGACCGTCATCGTCGGCACGGTCGACACGGGCGTCCCGAACCGGATCACCCGCTCCCGCTGCACCATCAACGAACTGATCGAGGACGAGAAGGACTGGACGTCCCACGCGCTGTTCCTCAAGCACGTCGACAAGGTGCTGGACAACCTGCTCACGGACGGGGTCATCGACCAGCGCGAACACAAGAAGATCTACCGGGCGGCGAAGGAGTCCGGCATCGGCAAGCCGGGCCAAACCAGCGGCTACCGCGATCTGTTCG
Source organism: Streptomyces sp. NPDC054841 (assembly GCF_053611045.1). Lineage (NCBI taxonomy): Bacteria > Bacillati > Actinomycetota > Actinomycetes > Kitasatosporales > Streptomycetaceae > Streptomyces > Streptomyces sp. NPDC054841. Next base: position 21,337 of record NZ_JBSGZO010000090.1, read on the forward strand.
ACGGCACGGCCGCCTCGTTCGCCAAGTGGCAGCAGGTGGGCGGAGGTTCGTTCGGGCTGAACACCGACGGCTCGATGACCAGCGGCACCACCAAGGGCGGCCTGGGCATGCTGTGGTTCCCGCAGCGGCAGTACGGCGACTTCTCGCTGAAGCTGCAGTGGCGGGACGACGCCCCGGGAACGGGGAACGCGAACAGCGGCGTCTTCGTGCGCTTCCCGTACGTCCACGACAACCCGGAGGAGCCGCGTCCCGAGTGGGTCGCGATCAAGTACGGCCATGAAGTGCAGGTCCTGGACCGGCCCGACGGCGACATGTACAAGACGGGGTCGGTCTACGGCTTCGACCGCGTGGGCCTCGGAGGCGCCGGGGTCACTCCGAAGGGCACCTGGAACGACTACGAGATCCGCGTGGTCGGCCAGCACTACTCGGTCTACCGCAACGGTGTCCTGATCAACGAGTTCGACAACACCGGTGGCCAGGAGTTCGTCCCGCCGCGGGCCGACGACCCCGGCACGGACGGGCGGCGGTACGCGCAGGGGTACATCGGACTCCAGGTCCACGGGACGACGGACGTGATCTCGTACCGCAACATCCGGATCAAGGAGCTGTAGCGCCCGACCGCAACGGTTCCTGGGTCTGCCGCGCGCCGCGTCGTCAGTGGCGTGCGGCAGACCTGCGGGCCGGTGCGGGATCCGGGCACGGCCGGCGTCCGAAAGGTTTCTGTGCTGAAAGGTCGTGGTCGGGTGAGGCGCGGTCCCGGCCGAGGACCTTGGGTCCGCGGTAGGCCCGTGGACCCTGTCTCTGGGCCCAGGTCCGGACCTAGCGTGAGTGGTGCTCTCGGGGGACGCACGAACGTGCGGGAAGAGTCCGGTGGACCTGATGCCCAATTTCGATGGGGCTCTTCCTGACGCTCTGTTTGTGCGAGCGCTGGTCAATTCAAGCGCAGACGGGAGAGTTCGAGTGAGGAGCTTGTCGGGGCTCGGTTTCCGCACGCATTCCGGTGTTTCGTACACCGGTATCCCCACGCCGTACGCGGGCGATCGGCGCACACTGCCGCCCTCGCTCAAGGCCGCGCGTATTCTGCTGCACGCGCTGTTCGCGTTCACGGTCGTCGGCGGACTCGGGGTGATCGGCTCGGCCATCGCCACTCGGTTGATGACTCCCGGACTGCTCGGCCTTGCACTGTACGCCGCCGCGCCGGGTGTCCTGGCCTGGGTGCTCGTGTGGCATATCCCCAAAGGGGGCAGGCGCGTCTGGGACGGTCTGGTCGCCGTACAGGTGTGGCTGATCGCCGGCAGCCTGTTCAACCTCGGCGCCGGGTCGTACCTGGGCCTCAGCCAACTACTGCTGCCGGTAATGATCCTGACGTTCCTCACCCGGTCCCAGAGCCGCGCGTGGTTCGGGGTGCCGGCGCGGACACAGGACCTTCGTGAGGCGCTCTCTCGGTTATCCCTCTCGCGGATGCTCTTGTGGCGACGCGACCGGGGACAGACGGCTGTGGAGTACGTGGGACTCCTCGTGCTCGTCGTGGTGATCATTCTGGCTTTGGTGACCGGTGGGATATCGCGTCGCATCACCGAAGGGCTCGAGACCGCGGTCTGCAACATCACCGCCTCGTCGTGCGGGACGGGCGGCGGGGGCACAGGTGACGGCGGAACGGGCGGTGCGACCGGTGGAGGCACTGGGGGCACGGGGAGTACCGGCGACGAAGACAACGGCGGGACCAGTTCGAATGGTTCGACCGGCGGCGCCAGCGGGGGCACTGACGGAGGTACGAGTTCGGGCGGTACGAGCTCTGGCGGGACGAATTCCGGTGGAACTGATTCGGGCGGCTCCAGTTCCGGCGGTTCAAGCTCCGGCGGTTCAGACTCCGGCGGTTCAAGCTCCGGCGGTTCAGACTCCGGCGGTTCAAGCTCCGGTGGCTCGACTGGTGGCGACACTGGCGGGAGCAGTGGCGGCGCCGACGGCGGGTCGAGTTCGGGCGGGTCGAGTTCGGGCGGGTCGAGTTCGGGCGCCTCGACGGGGGGCAACAGCGGTGGCTCTGACGGAGCTACGAGCTCCGGTGGTGCCTCCGGTGGCAGCAGTGGCGGTTCGTCCGGTGGCTCTTCAGGCGGCAACACTGGCGGTTCGTCCGGAGGCGCGTCGGGCGGCTCCGACTCTGGTGGTTCC
>NZ_JBSGZO010000091.1:0-23435 GCF_053611045.1 Streptomyces sp. NPDC054841
GTACCCGATCACCCAGCTCTTCTTGGCCTCGGCCTGGCGGAACGCCTGGATCAGAGCCGCTTCGCTGCCGCCGTAGACGACCTTGTAGTCAAGTTTGAGATTCTTCACCAGTGCGGCGTCGTTCGTGACGAACGACGGATCACCGTCGAGGAACTGGCCCTTGTCCCCGGATTCCGACGTCTTGAAATTGGCGGCGTACTTGTTGAGGTTCTTCCAGTCGGCGATGTCCGGGTGCTCCTTGGCCAGCCACGGCGGCACGAACCAGCCGATGACGCCCTTGTTGCCGGTCAGGCCGGCGACCACCGCAGTCTTCTGGTCGGTGACGTACTTCTTCTTCAGGTCGTCGTGGCCCCAGTTCTCGACGACGGCGTCCACCTCTCCGGTGCCGAAGCCCTGCCAGGCGACCTCTTCCTTCAGGTCCTTCTTGGTGACCTTGCACTTGAGGTCCTTCTCGGCGACGTACGCGATGACCGCCGCATTGGCCTCGTAGCCGACCCAGGGGTTGACCGCGAGGTTGAACGTTCCGCACTTGCCGGAGGCGCCGCCCGACGCACCCGACCCCGACTCACCCACCTTGGCGCCGCTGCAACCGGTCACGGCGGCCAGGCCCAGGGCCGCAAGACCGGCCACCACGGTCCGACGTCTCGCGGGCCGCGACTGCGTAATGAAGTTCCGCATCATGTGCTGCCTCCTGTGCTTCTTCCAGTGACTGCCGGGTTGGGGCCGGCCTGGGGCCTGGCCGGTGGATCTTGCTGGGCTGACCCACCGGACAGGCCCTAGCGGGCGGCGGGCCTCGTCGTGCGCCGTGCCGCTGCTTGAGTGATCCGGTCGAACATGACCCCCAGCAGGACGATGGCGAGGCCTGCCGCGAGGCCCTTGCCGTACAACTCGCCCTGGGAGAAACCGGCTACGACGTCGTAGCCCAGGGCGCCCGCACCGACCAGCCCGCCCACCACCACCATGGACAGGACGTAGATCAGGCCCTGGTTGGTGGCGAGCGTCAGGGCGCTGCGTGACATGGGGAGCTGGACCTTGGTGATGATCTGCCAGGTGCTGGAGCCGACTGCCGTGGCGGCCTCCACCGTGGTCTCCGGTACCGCTCGCACACCGTCCGCGATGATCTTGATCGTCACGGGGGCCGCGAAGACGACCGCGGCGATGATCGCCGTGAAGCGAGTGGCACCGAACAGTGCCAGGAACGGCACCAGATACACGAACGACGGCATGGTCTGGCCCGCGTCGAGGCTCGGTCTGATCAGCCGGTCGGCCAGGGAACTGCGGCCCATCCAGACGCCGACCACAACACCGAGCAGCATGACGATCAGGGTCGCCACCGCCGTGGAGGCCAGCGTCGTCATGCTGTCCGACCACACTCCGGTCGCCACGAGCAGGGCCACGCAGCCGGCTGCCGTGGCACCCGCGCGCCACCCGCCGAGCACCGCGCCGACCGCGACGAGGACCACGCCGACCAGCCACCACGGCGACTCGGTGAGCAGCGTCTCGAAGGGGTTGAGCAGCACGGTGGTGATCAGGTCCCTGGTTCCGTTGGTCAGTCCGCCGAAGGTGTCCTGCGACCACTGGGTGACCGAGTCCGCGGTGCGTGCGATCGCGCTGCCGACTCCGGCGTCGCCGGGGAACTCGGCTGCCCACACATAGGTGTGGGAGAGCCACACGCACACCGCTGCCGCTGCACCGCCCGCCATCAGCAGCGGCCGGCGCCACTTCGTGAAGCGGCCGGCTCCTCGCTTCCTCGCGGCCTCCACGCGGTCACCCGCCGCGGTCGTCACCCGGTCCAGCACGATGGCCATGACCACGATGGCGAGCCCGGCGTTGAAGGCCACGCCGACGTCGAGGGTCTGGAGCGCCTTGACGACGGTTTGTCCCAGGCCGGGCGCGTCGATCAGGGCGGCGATGGTGACCATGGACAGCGCGGCCATGATGGTCTGGTTCACGCCCATCACGACGGTCCGCTTGGCCATGGGCAGCAGCACCTTCGTGAGCGTCTGCCGCCTGGTCGACCCCAGCGACTCGGCGGCCTCGACGGTGGTGGCAGGCACGGAACGGATGGCGTGCGCGGTGATACGAATCGCCGGAGGCGCCGCGTAGACGAGCGTGGCGATCGTGGCGGATGCCGGGCCGATGAGGAAGAACAGCGTCAGCGGGGCCAGATAGACGAAGGTCGGCATCGTCTGCATGAAGTCGAGGAACGGCGTGATGGCACGGTTCACCCGGTCGGAGAGCCCGGCCCAGACCCCGAGCGGGATCCCGATGAGCAGGGAGACCAGGACCGCCGACAGGGTCAGTGCCAGGGTGTCCATGCTTTCCTGCCACAGTCCCTGCAGCCCGAAGAAGACGAACCCGGCCACGGCCAGGGCGGCGACGCGGATGTTCCCGAAGGCCCAGGAGACGTAGCCGGCGAGAGCGACAACGCCCAGCCAGCCGATGACGGGAACCGGGCGGTCGCCCGTCGGCTGCGAGATCAGCGACTGGATGAAGGTGACGAGGTTGTCGATGACCAGCCGGATCTCGTTGAAGAAGTAGAGGAAGACCGGATTGCTGTTGCGGTTCGCCCCGATCGTGTCGTTGACCGAGTTGAACCAGCGGTGCAGATCCGTCAGATCGGCCGCCGCCAGGGCCAGGGTCTGCCGCCCGCGCAGGACGGAGAACAGCACCAGCCAGGCGATCAGTATCGCGGCCACCACGACGCGGCGGCGGACTCGGCGTGCGGCGGCGACCGGGGCGGCCGCGCCGGCGGCAACAGCCATCACGCACCGCCTTCCTGTCCGGCGACGACCGCGAGGATCTCCTCGTCGCCGACGATGCCCAGCAACCGCCCGTCCTCGACGACCTTGACCGGCTTGTCGGCGGCGAGCACCGCCCGTGTCGCCTCACGCACCACGACATCGGGGCCCAGCTCGGGGCCGTCGAGGGCGTCGTCGGACTCGGGTTCGCGCATGATCCAGCGCAGGGTCAGGACTTCGGCGCGAGGCACGTCCCGGACGAATTCGCGAACGTAGTCGTCGGCGGGCGCGCCGACCAGTTCGTCACCCGTGCCGCACTGGACCGTCTTGCCGTCGCGCATGATGAGGATGCGGTCGCCGAGCTTGAGCGCTTCGGACAGATCGTGGGTGATGAAGACCATGGTCTTGCCGACCTCGTGGTGCAGGCGGATGACTTCGTTCTGCATGTCACGGCGGATCAGCGGGTCGAGCGCGGAGAACGGCTCGTCGAAGAAGAGCACATCCGGATCGCCGGCGAGCGCGCGGGCGAGACCGACACGCTGCTGCATGCCGCCGGAGAGCTGGTCGGGGTAGGAGTTCTCGTACCCGGCGAGGCCCACCAGTTCGACGACCTCCTGGGCCCGCCGGTTGCGCTCGGCCTTGCCCATGCCGCGGATCTCCAGGCCGTAGGCGACGTTGTCGACGACCCTGCGGTGCGGCAGCAGACCGAAGTGCTGGAAGACCATGGAGAACTTGTGGCGCCGCAGCTCGCGCAGCCGTCCGGCGTCCGCGCCGCGGATGTCCTCGCCCTCGAAGTTGACCTCGCCCGCGGTGGGTTCGATCAGCCGGGTGAGACATCGCACCAGCGTGGACTTGCCGGAGCCGGACAGGCCCATGACGACGAAGACCTCGCCGGGCGACACGTCGAAGCTCACATCCCGTACGGCGGCGGTGCACCCTGTGCGGTCCATGAGCTCGCGCCGCGTGAGCCCGCACAGCTCCTCGGACTCCGGCACCTGGTCGGCCTTCGGCCCGAACACCTTCCACAGCCCGCGCACGGAGATGACCGGGGGCCGGTCCTGGTCCTTGGACATACCGCGCGGCTGCGGCAGTTCGGTCTGTGTTGGGGTCACGGTCGGCCTCTCTTCGGCATTCAGCCGCGGAACCAGTGCTGCGGCCGGGGTTGGATGTTCTGCCAGATGTGCTTGGGCTCGCGGTATTCGTCCAGACCGGTCGGGCCCAGTTCCCGGCCCACGCCCGAGTGCCCGAAGCCGCCCCATTCCGCCTGCGGCACATAGGGGTGGTAGTCGTTGATCCACACGGTGCCGTGGCGCAGCCGCCGCGCGACGCGCTGTGCCTTGCCTGCGTCCTGCGTCCATACGGCTCCGGCGAGTCCGTACTCGGTGTCGTTGGCGATGCGTACGGCGTCGTCCTCGCCGCTGAAGCGCTCGACGGTCAGCACGGGGCCGAAGGACTCCTCGTGCACCACGCGCATGTCCTGGCGGCAGTCGTCGAGCACGGTGGGCGGGTAGTAGTAGCCGTTGCGGAGCGCGGGGTCCTCGGGGCGGCTGCCGCCGCAGCGCAGTACGGCGCCCTCGGCAAGGCCCGCCGCGACGTACGCCTCGACCTTCTCCCGGTGCTGTGCGGAGACCAGCGGTCCCGTATCGGCCTCGGGGTCGAAGGGGCCGCCCAGGCGGATGCGACCGGCACGGCGCACGACCTCGTCGACGAAGGCGTCGTGGAGGGAGTCCTCGACGATCAGACGGGCCCCGGCCGAGCACACCTGCCCGGAGTGCAGGAAGACCGCGGTGAGAGCGAAGTCCACCGCGGTCTCGAAATCGGCGTCGGCGAAGACGACGTTGGGGTTCTTGCCGCCCAGTTCGAGAGCGACCTTCTTCACGGTCGCGGCGGCTGTGGCCATGATCAGCCGGCCGGTGTCCAGGCCCCCGGTGAAGGAGATCATGTCGACGGCGGGAGCTTCGGACAGCGGTGCGCCCACCTCGGGACCGGAGCCCAGTACGAGGTTGGCGGCCCCGGCCGGCAGACCGGCCTCCTCAAGGGCCCGCATCAGGAGGATCGAGGTGGAGGGGGTGAGTTCGCTCGGCTTCAGAACGATCGTGTTTCCGGCCAGCAGAGCAGGAGCGACCTTCCACGAGGCCTGGAGCAGCGGGTAGTTCCACGGGGTGATCAACCCGCATACGCCGACCGGCTCGTAGGTGACGCGGCTGACGGCGTCGTCGCGCCCGGTGTCGACCACCCGGCCCGCGCCGGTGCCCGCGATCCCGCCGTAGTAGCGGAAACACGAGACCACATCGGCGATGTCGTACTCGCTCTCCACCAGCCGCTTGCCGGTGTCCAGAGATTCGGCGCGCGCGAACTCCTTGGCGTCGCGCTCGATCAGATCGGCGGTACGCAGCAGCAGCGCGCCGCGCTCCCGCTCGGGGGTGCGCGGCCAGGGTCCTGTGTCGAACGCCCGGCGGGCGGCGTCGATCGCGGCCTCGCTGTCCGCCCGGGTCCCTTCGGAGACGACCGCCGCAAGCGTGCCGTCCGCGGGGCAGCGGATCTCCCGGTGGCCTCCGGCCACCGGATCGCACCACTCTCCGTCCAGATACAGGTCTGCCACGAGCGGAGCCCTTCGAGCGAAGTTCGTTGCGCATCATGCACCGCATTGCTTGTGGTGGAACACCTTGGCCCGAACGTGTGACCTGCGTCAAGAGGGCGAGACGGGCGGATTCCACCCCGGGGGCCAGTTGCACCGCCTCCCTTGACCAAGGGCCACGCCGGCCCGACCATGTTGCGTATCACTCACCGTGTTGTGCAATACGCATCAACGGAGGCCGCTCATGCCCCCTCGACCGCAACCTGGCCGTGAATACATCCTCACGCTCTCGTGCCCGGACCAGGCGGGGCTGGTTCACGCCGTGAGCGGCTACCTGGTCAGGAGCTCCGGCAACATCCTGGAGAGCCAGCAGTTCGACGACCGGCTTCAGGGACGCTTCTTCATGAGGGTCCACTTCGAGGTGTCCGACCCGGACACCGACGTGAAGAATCTGCGTGACCGTTTCGGCCCGGTCGCCGAGGCCTACCGGATCTCGTGGACCCTGCGGGACGCCCGGACCCCGACCCGTACGCTCATCATGGTCTCGAAGTTCGGCCACTGCCTGAACGACCTGCTCTTCCGCCGGCGCACCGGCGCGCTCAACATCGACATCCCGGCCATCGTCTCCAACCACGAGGAGTTCGAGGAGCTGGCCGGGACGTACGGCATCCCCTTCCACCACATCCCGGTGACCAGGGACACCAAGGCCGGCGCCGAGGCGCGCCTTCTGGAGCTGGTGCGCGAGCTGGACGTCGACCTGGTGGTGCTCGCCCGCTACATGCAGATCCTCTCCGACGACCTGTGCAAGCAACTCGAGGGCCGCGCCATCAACATCCACCACTCGTTCCTCCCGAGTTTCAAGGGCGCACGCCCTTACCAGCAGGCGTACGAGCGCGGCGTGAAGCTCGTCGGCGCCACGGCGCACTATGTGACGCCGGACCTGGACGAGGGCCAGATCATCGAGCAGGACGTGGTCCGCGTGGATCATGCACTCACCCCCGACGCGCTGGTCACGGTCGGGCGGGACGTGGAGGCACAGGTGCTGGCGCATGCGGTGAAGTGGCACAGCGAGAGCCGCGTCATGGTGCACGGGAACCGGACCATCGTCTTCCGCTGAGCCGTACGCGGTCGCCGGCGGACGTGGTTCTGTCCTTCGGACGTGTCCTCGATCCGTCGGCGGGGCTCCATGGAGTCCCATCGGCGGATCGGGGCGCAGGGTCGGGAGCCCGGTTGCGGGAACTACCAACCGTCGAGGCGCTCCAGCATGCCGCGCCGCCAGCGCTCGGTCTCGGCGATCTGGTTGAACGTGAAGAGATGCAGGCCCGCCACCAGCGTCTCGGGCGCGGTCAGCACCGCCGCACTGCGCCGCAGCAACCGCTCCGGCGAGTAGCCGCCCGGCGCGGCGAAGCGCACGAACCAGGAGGCGTGCCGGGCCAGGAAGCGCGTCGACTCCCCCACACCGATCTTCGCCGCCATCGACAGCAGTTTCGTCCGCTCGACGGGCCCGGCCACCCCGACATGCATCGGCAGCGTGACACCGCGCCGCCGTACCCGCGTCACCCACTCCCCGAGCAGGCGCGGATCGAAGCACAGATTGCTGACGATGTACGTGGCGTGGGCCCGTTTGTCCCACATCGCCTGAACGGCGATGTCGTCGTCGATGAGCGGATGACTCTCCGGGTAGCCGGTGATACCGACCCTGGCGAAGGGGCTGCCCAGTTCACCGAGCCGCCGCAGCACGGGCAGCGCACCCTCGTAAGGGCCGGCGGGCGGATCGGCGTCACCGGCCGGTACGAAGACGTCGTCCACCCCCGCCTCCCGCAGCCGGTGCACCACCTCCGCCACATGGGCTCCGTCCCGCAGCAGCCGGGCCGGCACATGCGGTACGACTCGGTAACCGTGCGCTGCCAGCCGAATCGCGAGATCGAGCGTAGGCTCCAGGCCCTTGACCGGGGACGCGGTGACCGTGACCACCACGTCCGGCGGCACATGGGCGAGGACCTTGTCGTGCGTGGACTTCGCCGGCAGGACCTCGTAGCGGACGCTCTTCAGCAGTGTTCTCACTGCGGGTCGCGGAGCCGGTAGTACTGGGCCTTGGAGGGCGGCAGCGGCTCCTTGCCGAGAATGAGGTCGGCGGCCTTCTCCGCGATCATCATCACGGGTGCGTAGATGTTGCCGTTGGTCACGTACGGCATCACGGAGGCATCCACGACGCGAAGCCCCTCCACGCCGTGCACCCGCATGCTCTCCGGGTCGACCACGGCCATCTCGTCGGTGCCCATCTTGCAGGTGCAGGAGGGATGCAGGGCGGTCTCGCCCTCCTTCGCCACCCAGGCGAGGATCTCCTCGTCGCTCTCCACGGATGGCCCGGGCGAGATCTCTCCGTCGTTGTACGGGGCGAGCGCGGGCTGGTTCAGGAGCTTGCGAGTCACCCGGAGCGCCTCGATCCACTCACGCCGGTCCTGTTCTGTGGACAGGTAGTTGAAGCGCAGGGCCGGGTGCTCGCGCGGGTCCTTGCTCTTGATCTTCACCGAGCCGACCGCGTCGGAGTACATAGGTCCGACGTGCACCTGGTAGCCGTGCCCGCCGGAAGGCGCGGACCCGTCGTAGCGGACCGCGATGGGCAGGAAGTGGAACATCAGGTTGGGGTAGTCGACGTCCTCGTTGCTGCGGGCGAAGCCGCCGGCCTCGAAGTGATTGGTCGCGGCCGGGCCCTTGCGGAAGAGCCACTGCAGCCCGATGAAGGGATAGCGGTACCACTTCATGTACGGCTGCATGGAGACCGGCTGCTTGCAGGCGTACTGGACGTACACCTCCAGGTGGTCCTGCAGGTTCTCGCCGACGCCCGGCAGATGGTGGACGACGTCGATGCCGAGAGCGCGCAGCTCCTCGGCGTTTCCGACACCGGAGAGCTGCAGCAGCTGCGGGGAGTTGATCGCACCGCCGCAGAGGATGACCTCGCGGGCCCGCACCTGCTGGACCCTTCCCCTGCCGCGCTGGTACTCGACACCGACGGCACGCTTGCCCTCGAAGATCACGCGGGTGACCAGGGCACGGGTCCTGACGTCAAGATTCGGCCGCTTCCTCACGGGCTTGAGGTACGCCTTCGAAGCCGACAGACGGCGTCCACGGTGGACGTTGCGGTCAAAGGGCGCAAACCCTTCCTGCCGGTAGCCGTTGACGTCGTCGGTGCGGGGGTACCCGGCCTCCTGTACGGCCTTGAGAAAGGCGGGGAAGAGCGGGCTGGAGGCGGGGCCGCGTTCGAGGACGAGGGGGCCGTCGTGGCCGCGGAACTCGTCGTCGGGCCCGGCCGCCAGACAGTTCTCCATCCGCTGGAAGTACGGCAGGCAGTGCGCGTAGTCCCAGGTCTCCATCCCCTGGTCGGCCGCCCAGCGCTCGTAGTCCATGGGGTTGCCGCGCTGGAAGATCATGCCGTTGATGCTGCTGGAACCGCCGAGCACCTTGCCGCGGGCGTGGTAGACGCGTCGGCCGCCCATGTGGGGCTCGGGCTCGGACTCGTACTTCCAGTCGTAGAAGCGGCTGCCGATGGGGAAGGTCAGCGCCGCGGGCATGTGGATGAACACGTCCCACGGATAGTCGGGCCGGCCGGCCTCCAGCACCAGCACGCGGTTGCCCGGATCGGCGGAGAGCCGGTTCGCCAGTGCGCTTCCGGCCGATCCGCCGCCGACGATGACGAAGTCGTACTCAAGGGAAGCCATGGCTGCCTCGTCTCGATCGCGTGGTTCGATACGCGTGGCATGCTATTACGGGTACCGCTATACGCACCAGGTTGCGAGCCACGCAACTTCTGAGGTCGTGAGCCTCAGGGCAGTCGTTGTTTACTGCGCGTATAGTTTCGCTGTGAGCAACTACAGCACAGATAACGAAACGACAGGAACGCAGCCCGGCGGGGTCCAGTCCGTCGACCGCGCCATCAGCGTGCTGGAGATCCTTGCCCAGCAGGGTGAAGCGGGTGTCAGCGACGTGGCGGCCGAGATCGAGGTCCACAAATCCACCGCATTCCGCCTGCTCGGCGCGCTGGAGGCGCGCGGCCTGGTGGAGCAGGCGGGCGAGCGCGGGAAATACCGCCTCGGCTTCGGCATCGTCCGCCTGGCCGGCGCGGTCACCGGCCGCATCGACATCACGCAGCAGGGCCGACCGGTCTGCGAGCGCCTCGCGGAGGAGATCGGCGAGACGGTCAACATCGCGGTCATGCAGGAGCACTTCGCGATCAATCTCTTCCAGGTTCGCGGCCCGGCGGCGGTCGCGGCGCACAACTGGGTCGGCCAGCTGACCCCGCTGCACGCCACCTCCAGCGGCAAGATCCTGCTGGCCCACATGCCCGCGAAGGAACGTGCCGATCTCCTGGCGCAGGCAGGCATGAAGAAGGTGACCCCGAACACGCTGACCGCGAAGACAAAGCTCGAGAAGAACCTCGCCGAGGCCAGAGAACGCGGGTACGCCTGGACCCTGGAGGAGCTGGAGATCGGGCTGCACGCCCTGGCCGCGCCCGTCCGTAACCGGGACGGCGAGGTCATCGCGGCGCTCAGTGCCTCCGGACCTTCGTACCGGCTGACCGAGGAGCGCATGCGCGAGGTCGCCCCGTTGCTGCTGGGCGGGGCGGAGGAGATCAGCCACCGGATGGGGTACCTGGGCTGACCACCCGGTCGCGCGCCATGCGCAGGGCGTGGGTCGCCGCGGGGTCCCCGGCGGCGGCCCAGGTCTTGCTCCCTGCCGTTCCCGGCAGCATCGTCCCCGCGCGTCTGTCTGCCGTACCCGCGGCGTCGCCTCCGGTCCTCGCACGGTGCCGTGCGCGCCGTCACTGCTGCTCCCGCTCCGGGGTCTACTCGGACTGCCGGGTGCCGAGGCGCTCGTGTATCCAGTCGTGGAACGCGCCGATGTGGTGCTCGCTGGGTACGAGCACGCCGCCCTTGGCGTACAGGCGAGAGCTCATCGCGGGCTGACAGCGCTCACAGGCGTCGAAGTCCTGCCGGTTGACCCGGTCGAAGAGCTCCACGGACCGGCTGACGTCCCTGCCACTGTCCACCACGCCCTTGAGGTAGAGCCAGTCGCACTCGACGATCGTGCGGTCGGCGGCGACCGGGTACATCCGGTGGAAGATCACGTGGTCGGGGACGAGATTGATGAACACCTGCGGCCTGACGGTGATCGCGTAGTAGCGGCGGTCCTGGTCCTCGGAGACTCCGGGGATGCGGTCCAGGCCTTCGGAGCCGTCCACGGTGAAGCCCTTGATCTCCGCGCCGAATTCGGCGCCGTGGCCGACGTAGTACTGCGCGGCGTAGCCGTCGGCGAACTCGGGCAGGACCTCGGTGAGTTCCGGGTGGATCGTGGCGCAGTGGTAGCACTCCATGAAGTTCTCGATGATGAGCTTCCAGTTCGCCTTGACGTCGTAGACGATCCGCCTGCCGACCTCGAGGTTCCCCATGTCGTAGTGGTCGATCGACTCCACGTCGCCGAGGCGTGCGACGACTTCGCCGACGACCTGTTCCTCGAAGGAGGGCGGCGTCTGGGCCAGGCAGACCCAGACGTAGCCGAGCCACTCACGCGTGGCCACACTCGCCAGGCCGTACTCGACACGGCCGACGTCGGGCATCTTCGTGAGGTTGGGCGCGGCGACGAGCTTGCCCGTCAGGTCGTACGTCCATGCGTGGTAGGGGCACTGGAAGGCACGCTTGACCTCTCCGGTCGCCTCCGTGCAGAGCTTGGCGCCACGGTGCCGGCAGACGTTGAAGAAGGCACGGACGGAGTTGTCCCTGGCCCGCGTGACGAGGATGCTCTCGCGGCCCACGTCGACGGTCCGGAAGGCGCCGGGCCCGGCCAGGTCGGAGGAGCGCGCGGCGCAGAACCACATCGTCTCGAAGATGTGCTCCTGCTCCTGGGCGAAGATCCCGGGATCGGTGTAGTAGGAGCCGGGGAGGGTGGCGATCAGGCTGTCCGGCAGGCTGGTCGAGGTCACAGTGCACTCCTCGCGGGAAACGTCGTCGTTCGGTCGTCACGCCGGGGACGGATAGGCCCGAACGGCGTCGTGCAATACGCAACGAATGGCGTTGTAGGCAGCAGCGCTGGTCGCCGCACCGGTGGAGTCAGGGCCCGGTGGCAGCGAGCTGCTTGCGCCAGCGGGTGAACAGGCGGGGCTGATTCATACCGAGGACCGCGACCGGATGCCCCGACCGCCGGTAGACCGCGAGGAAGCTGCGGTCGTCGGGGAGCCCCTCCTCGACCGTCACGCTGTCGGCACCGGCGGAATGCCCGGCGAACTGGATCCGTACCCCGTACTGGTCCGACCAGAAGTACGGCGGCTTGGGCACCCCCGGCGTTGCCGTACCGCCGGACAGCAGTGCGGCCACGGCCGCGTCGGGCCGTTCCCGTGCGCCGGTCCAGTGCTCGACGCGACGGTGGACCCCGGCGACGGGGTCGTACCAGGAAGCGCAGTCCCCGACCGCGACCACCGCAGCCACGTTGGTGCGGCCGTCCGCACCGCACTTGACGCCGTCGTCCAGCACGACGCCGCTCCCGTCCAGCCACTCGACGCACGGGCGGGCGCCGACGCCGACGACGACGGTGTCGGCCGGGAGTCGCCGACCGTCCGCGAGCAGGACGGCACCCACCCTCCGGCCGCCTTCGGCCGGGGAGAGCCCGAGGACGCCCACGCCGCACAGCAGGCGTACGCCGTGGTCCGCATGGAGCGTGGAGACAACGCCTCCCATGACCTCGCCGAGCGGTCCGGCCAGCGGTGTCGGCGCCGCCTCGACGACCGTCACATCGAGCCCCAGACCGTACGCGGTCGAGGCGACCTCGGCGCCGATGAACCCGCCGCCGATCACCACCAGAGACCCGCCCCGGGCCAGGTCGGCCCGCAGGGCGCGGGCGTCGTCCAGGGTGCGCAGCGTATGCACGCCGGCGAGGCCGTCGCCGCCCGGCAGCATGCGCGCGGTCGCACCCGTGGCGATGACGACCCCGTCGGCCCGCACGGACCGGCCGTCGGCAAGCCGCACTGCGCGATCAGTGCGGTCGAATCCTGCGGCCCGCACGCCGAGCAGCCACTCCGCCTGCAGGTCCTCTCCCTCCGCCTCCAGCGCGAGATCCGCTTCACCGATCTCGCCGGCGAGGAACTCCTTGGACAACGGCGGTCTGTCGTAGGGGCGGTGCGGCTCGTCGCCGATCACGACCAGCCGTCCGTCGTAGCCCTGTTTCCGCAGTGAGCGTGCGGCCGAAAGTCCGGCGAGCGAGGCACCCACCACGGCCACGGTTCTCACGCGGGACCTCCGGCGAGCCGCGCCGCAATGCAGGGCGGCAGGTTCGGGGCCTCCGTGGACGGCAGGACATAGATCATGCCGTCCTCGACAAGGACCTGGTGGGTGCGGACGGGGAGCTTGGCCGGCGGCGAATCGACGGCCCCGGTCCGGAGGTCGAACTTCGAGGCGTGCAACGGGCATTCGACCTCGCACCCCTCCAGCCAGCCGTCAGCGAGCGACGCATCCTGGTGGGTGCACGTGTCGTCGATGGCGAAGATCTCGCCCCCATCGGTGTGGAACACCGACACGGGCGGATCGATGTCGAGCCGGCAGGCCTCGCCTCGTGGCAGATCCGCGAGACGGCACGCGGGAATCATCATGACACCTCGGTGCATATAGCGAAACGGATTGCGGTAAGCGCAACGCCAGTTTGAGGTCCCCCCAAACCCTTGTCAAGGCGTCCCCCAGACACTCCACCCTCTTGTTTCATGTTGCTTTTCACGCAACGCTGTGCGCAGTACACAACGCCGGGCTCGGAGGTAACGACGTGGCGATCAGCGTCTTCGACCTGTTCAAAGTCGGTGTCGGGCCGTCGATCTCACACACCGTGGGGCCCATGAAAGCGGCCCGCCTCTTCGTCACCACGCTGATGGAGTGGGTCGATCTCCACGCCCTGGCCGCGAACGAGGAGAACGCCACGGTCTCCGGGGCGGAGGTGGGCCGTCAGGGCGAGGTCGGGTCGGCATGCTCCATGGCGGCAGCCGGTCTTGCCGAGGCGCTCGGCGGCACGCCGGAACAGGTCGAGAACGCGGCCGAGATCGGGATGGAGCACAATCCCGGTCCGACCTGCGACCCGGTCGCAGGCCTGGTCCAGATCCCCTGGACGGAGCGGAACGCGAACGCCTCGGTCAAGGCGATGAATGCGGCTCGGATGGCGCTGCGCGCGACGGCACCCATGTGGTCCTGCTCGACAAGGTCATCAAGACCATGCGCGCGACCGGATCCGACATGAAGGTGAAGTACAAGGAGACCTCGCGCGGAGGGCTCGCGGTCAACGTCATCGAGTGCTGACCCGAGCCCGCCGCGAGGCGATCGGAACCCGCGTCAGAACCCGCGGTCGATCCACTCCTGCAGATGCGGGGCCTCCGCGCCGATGGTGGTCGTGTCCCCGTGGCCGGTGTGCACGACGGTATCGCCGGGCATCGTCAGCAGCCGGTCGCGGATCGACTCGATGATGGTGCCGAAGTGACTGTACGACCGACCCGTCGCCCCCGGCCCGCCGGCGAAGAGCGTGTCCCCGCTGAACAGCGCGTTCAGAGCCGGTGCGTACAGACAGACCGCGCCGGGCGCATGGCCGGGTGTGTGCAGCACGGTGAGATCGGCACCCGCCACGGTCAGGACCTGCCCGTCCGCCAGTGCGGCGTCGGGCAGCCGCTCGGAGTGGGTCTGCTTCCACAGCGGCAGGTCGTCCGGGTGCAGCAGGATCGGAGCGCCGGTTCGGTCGGCGAGCGCCGGGGCGGCGTCGATGTGGTCGTTGTGGGCGTGCGTGCAGACGATCGCGCGAAGCGTACGGCCGGCGAGCGCATCCACGATGGCGTCCGCGTCGTGCGCCGCGTCGATGACGACCGCCTCCCTGTCGTCGCCGACGATCCACACGTTGTTGTCGACGTCCCAGGTGCCGCCGTCCAGGGAGAAGGTGCCGGAGGTGACGAGTCGCATGATGCCGGCGGACATCACAGGACCACCACCGAGCGCAGGACGTCACCGCGATGCATCCGCTCGAAGGCCTTCTCTACGTCGTCGAGTGCGATGGTCTCGGTCACGAACGCCTCCAGATCCAGTCGCCCCTGCAAGTGGAGGTCGATCAGCATCGGGAAGTCGCGGCTGGGGAGGCAGTCGCCGTACCAGGAGGACTTGAGCACTCCGCCTCGTCCGAAGACATCCAGAAGCGGCAGTTCGAGCTTCATATCGGGAGTGGGGACGCCGACGAGGACGACGGTCCCGGCCAGGTCACGAGCGTAGAAGGCCTGTTGGTACGTCTCCGGACGGCCGACGGCCTCGATGACCACGTCCGCACCGAAGCCGCCGGTCAGTTCGCGGACCGCCTCCACCGGATCGGTCTCCTTGGAGTTGACGGTGTGGGTGGCGCCGAGTTTCTTCGCGGTGGCCAGCTTCCGCGCGTCGATGTCCACCGCGATGATCTTCGCCGCGCCGGCGAGCCGGGATCCGGCGATCGCCGCGTCGCCGACGCCACCGCAGCCGATGACGGCGACAGAATCGCCACGGCCGACCTGGCCGGTGTTGATCGCGGCGCCAATGCCCGCCATCACGCCACAGCCCAGGAGTCCCGCGACCGCGGCCGACGCCCTCTCGTCGACCTTCGTGCACTGCCCGGCCGCCACGAGCGTCTTCTCGGCGAAGGCACCGATTCCCAGGGCCGGGGACAGCTCGCTGCCATCGGCGAGGGTCATTTTCTGCTTGGCGTTGTGGGTGTTGAAGCAGTACCAAGGCCGCCCCCGCAGACAGGCCCGGCACTGACCGCAGACCGCACGCCAGTTCAGGATGACGAAGTCGCCCGGCTCGATGTCGGTGACCCCCTCGCCGACCGCCTCGACCCGGCCCGCCGCCTCGTGGCCGAGCAGGAAGGGGAAGTCGTCGTTGATGCCGCCCTCGCGATAGTGCAGATCGGTGTGGCAGACCCCGCAGGCCTCGACCTTCACCAGGGCTTCACCCTGGCCAGGGTCAGGCACGGTGATCGTTTCCAGGCTGACGGGGGCGCCCTTGCCCCGCGCGACAACGGCACGGACCTGGTGAGCCATGGCCACTCCTCGACTGGTCTGAATCCATGGAGCATGAGTTGCTCATTACGGCACGCATTCCATTCACCGCAACAACAGCATCATGGAGACCGGACTCGCGGTCAAGGATGCTGCGCGCCAGGCGCGGCCGGATTGCATCAACCGTCCGGGTGGCCGGTCCACGCGCGCGGACCCTCCGAAGTCCAGGTCCTCGGGGGCGCACCCCGAGTCCGTGCTCGAGGAGTGACGCGCGACCCGCCGACCGAGGGCGCAAGGACGCACCTCTGGTGTCAGGGCACGCGAGCCCGGCAAGATCCGAACGACAGGCCCTACGCCCGTGTCGTGTTCACCGGCTTCGGCCAGCCTCTTCCGAGGCCGCTTCGGGGGTGCGCAGGGCCGCCCACATCTGACTCAGTGCGCGGCGCACCGTGTCGGCGTCCTCCCCGGTCAGCGGGGAGATGAGCCGCTCCTCGACAGCGGTGGCAGGGCCGGCGTACCGCGCGAGGAAGGACCTGCCCTCGTCGGCGAGGTGGACCAGTACCTCGCGCCGGTTCTGCGGGTTGGGAGCCCTGCGGATCAGCCCGCGTCCCTCCATGAGCCGCAGCATGTCGGCCATCGACTGCGGTGTCACGAACGAGTCGCGGGCCAACTGGGCGGCCGTGACGCCGTCGCGGTGCTCGAGGACGGTGAGGGCGGTGTACTGAAGCGTCGTCACGCCCGAACCACGCAGCATCTCGTCGAGCTCGGCACGAATCACCAGTTCGAGCCGCTTGACGGCGTAGAGCAGGGACGGAGACGTACGGGCGGGAATCGGCATAGGCGGATTCTCCCACAAGCATTGACAGGTTTCCTGTCATTGCCGCAGAGTCCCATCGTCAGGTTTCCTGTTGATCGGATCTGCCGTGAGTCCTCACCAGTTTGATCCCAACGCCTCCCTCCGCCTCGACCGGCACGGTGACGTCGCGGTCCTCACCCTCAGCCGCGTAGCCAAGCGCAACGCGCTCGACGACGTCACCGTCCAGGCCATCGGCCGGCTCTTCGCCGATCCGCCCGAATGGGCCGACGTGATCGTCCTTGCTGCCGATGGAGACCACTTCTCCGCCGGGCTCGATCTGGGCGAACTCGGCGAGCGCGACGCCGTTGGCGGGCTCCACCATTCCCGGATGTGGCACGAGGCCTTCGCCCGGATCGAGTCCGGCCGGGTACCGGTTGTCGCCGTACTGAAGGGCGCGGTCGTCGGCGGCGGTCTGGAACTCGCCACCGCTGCCCACCTGCGGGTCGCCGAGTCCTCGGCCTTTTTCGCGCTTCCCGAGGGCACGCGCGGTCTCTTCGTCGGCGGCGGCGCCTCGGTCCGCGTGTCCCGGCTCATCGGCGCCCAGCGGATGGCCGACATGATGCTCACCGGCCGGGTGCTCTCCGCACAGGAGGGTGTCGCCATCGGACTGGCCGACTACCTCACCGAGCCGGGCCAGGGCCTCGCCCGCGCACTCGAACTCGCCGAGAGGATCGCGGCCAACTCGCCGGTGACCAACTACGCCGTCCTGCACGCCCTGCCCAGGATCGCCAGCGCCGATCCGGAGACCGGACTGCTCCTGGAGTCCCTCATGGCCGGTGTGGCCCAGAGCAGCGTCGAGGCGAAGCAGTGCATGGCCGACTTCCTCGCCGGCCGGGCCGTGAAGGTCACCGCCGGCTCGCCCGCAACCACGGAGGAGAAGCGATGACGACTCACTCCACACCGGCAGCGCCCGAACTCCTCCTCGTACCTCGTCCGGACGCGGTCCGCGATGCCCGTGTACAGCCCTACCTGCGGTGGCTGCGCGCGGAGAAGGGCCTGGAACTGGCCGGCTGGGACGAACTCCAGCACTGGTCGGTCGACAGCCTGGAGGACTTCTGGGAAAGCGTCTGGCAGTACTTCGAGGTGAAGGCCCACACTCCCTTCAACGCAGTCCTCGAGGAACGGACCATGCCGGGGGCCCGTTGGTTCCCCGGAGCCACCCTCAACTACGCCGAGCACTGCTTCGGCACCGCTGAGGACGCCGGCACCACCGCGGTCCTCGCGGTATCGCAGACCCGCGAGCCGGTGGAACTCACCTTCGCCGAACTTGCCGAACAGGTACGGCGGATGCGGGCCGGACTGCGGCGCCTCGGTGTCGGACGCGGCGACCGGGTGGCCGGCTATCTGCCCAATTGCCCCGAGGCGCTGGTGGCCTTCCTGGCCACCGCGAGCCTTGGCGCGATCTGGGCGAGCTGCGCCCCGGAGTTCGGAGCGCGCAGTGTCGTCGACCGGTTCGCCCAGATCGAGCCCAAGGTTCTGCTCACCGTCGCCGGCTACACCTACGGGGACAAGCAGATCGACAAACGGGCCGAGGTCGCCGAGATCCGGGCCGCCCTGCCGACCCTCCAGCACGTCGTCCACGTACCGTACGGACCGCTTTCCCTCGACGGAATCACACCGTGGGCCGCGCTGACCGCCGGCACCGACGAGCCGCTCGCCTTCGAGCCCGTCCCCTTCGACCACCCGCTCTGCGTCCTCTTCTCGTCGGGAACGACCGGGCGGCCCAAGGCGATCGTGCACGGCCACGGCGGCATCCTGCTCGAGCACCTCAAGAACCACCGCTTCCACTGGGACCTCGGACCGGGTGACCGGCTGCTGTGGTTCACCACCACCGCCTGGATGATGTGGAACACCCTGGTTTCCGCGCTCGTCGTCCGCTCCGGCCTGGTCATGATCGACGGCAACCCGCTGCACCCCGATCTGCGCTACCAGTGGCGGCTCGTCGCCGAGACGGGCGCCACCTTGATGGGGGTGAGCCCCGGCTATCTGATGGCCTGCCGCAGGGAGGGCGTCCGTCCCGCCGAGGAGTTCGACCTTTCCCGACTCCGCCAACTCGGCGTCGCCGGAAGTCCCTTCCCGCCCGAGGGCTTCCGGTGGTTCGCCGAGCAGTTCGGCGACCAGGTCCTCCTCAACGTCGGCAGCGGCGGCACGGACGTCTGCACCGGCCTCGTCCAGGCCTCGCCCCTGCAGCCGGTCTGGGTGGGGGAGATGTCCGGTGCGAGCCTCGGAACAGACATCAAGGCCCTTGATCCGGACGGCCGGGCGATCATAGGCGACCTCGGCGAACTGGTCATCACCTCGCCGATGCCGTCCATGCCCGTCGGCTTCTGGGGCGACACGGACGGGTCCCGGCTGCGCGAGGCCTACTTCGACACCTACCCCGGTGTCTTCCGGTTCGGCGACTGGTGCCGGTTCTCCCCGGACGGATCGGTGGTCATCACCGGACGTTCCGACGCCACCCTGAACCGGGGAGGCGTGCGGCTGGGGACCGCCGAGTTCTATCGCGTCCTGGAGGACGTTTCGGAGGTCGCCGACAGCGTCGTGATCCACCTGGAGGACCCGGACGGCGGCATGGGCGAACTGATCCTCTTCGTCGTCCCCGCCGCAGGCCTGAGAGTGAACGACGCGTTCCGGGCGGAACTGACCGGGAAGATACGCGCTGCGCTCTCCCCCCGGCACGTCCCGGACCGGATCGTGGAGGTGGCGGCGGTGCCCTACAGCCGCACCGGGAAGAAGCTCGAAGTGCCGGTGAAGAAGATCCTCCGGGGCGCCGCACCCGCCGACGTGGCCTCGCCGGGCGCCCTGATCGACCACTCCGCGCTGGACGGATTCGTGGAATTCGCCCGCGACCACAAGGGGGACGCCGAGTGACCGCGCCCCGGGGACCGGTCGCGGTCGTCGGCACCGGCGTGATCGGCACGGGTTGGGCGGCCCTCGCCCTCGCCCATGGCTGCCAGGTCACTGCCCACGATCCCGCTCCGGGCGCCGAGGAGCGACTGCACTGCGCACTTGAGGCGCTCTGGCCTGCCCTGGCCCGGCTCGGTCTCGCCGATGGCGCCTCGATGGAACGGCTGACGTTCACCGACGACCTCGAAGCAGCGGTCGCTCAAGCGTCGTTCGTGCAGGAGAACGGCCCCGAACGGATCGATCTCAAGCAGGACCTCTTCGCCGCCCTCGACCGCGCGACCCCGGCCGACACGGTGATCGCGAGCAGTTCCTCGGGTCTCGAGCCGTCCCGGCTGCAGGAAATGTGCTCCGAGCATCCGGAGCGGGTCCTTGTCGGGCATCCGTTCCACCCGGTGCATCTGATCCCGTTGGTAGAGGTCGTCCCCGGCAGGCGGACCAGCCGGCAGGCCGTCGCCTGCGCGATGGACTTCTACCAGGAGCTGGGCAGACGGCCGATCCACGTCCGCAAGGAGCTGCCCGGCCATGTCACCAACAGGCTCCAGGCGGCACTGTGGCGGGAGGCGTATTCCCTGGTCGAGCGCGGAGCGGCCTCGGTGACCGACATCGACGCGGCCATCGCGTACGGTCCCGGCCTGCGGTGGGCGCTCCTCGGCCCGCTGGTCAATCAGCACCTGTCCGGCGGCCCCGGCGGCATGGCCCACCTGCTCCGGCACCTGGGTCCGCCGGCTCAGGCATGGATGGACGATCTGCGGCCGGTCCGGCTCACCGATGAGCTCGCGGCCCAGCTCGTCGCCGGCGTCGAGGACGAGCTGACGGGCATCGACCAGGCCGCCATGGTCGCGCAGCGCGACGAACTGCTCGTCGCCCTGCTGGAACAGAAGCGCCTCCGCACCGCCCTGCCCTGATCCGCCGAGCCCGTACCCAGCACCTCCTATGTAAGGACCTCTCGTGCCCGTCTACACGCCCCGGATCGACACCGGGGCGATCACCGCTCTCGACATGCACGCCCACGTCGAGGCCGACCACCACGGTCACCTCTCTCTCGACCAGGAACTGATGGACGCCTCGGCGGCGTACTTCCGCGGCGGCCACCACCGCACTCCCACCGTCGAGGACCTCGCGACCCACTACCGCGCCCGCGGCTTGGCCGCGGTCGTCTTCACCGTCGACGCGCGGACCGGTCTCGGCCACCCGCCGCTGTCCAGCGAGGAGATCGCCGAGCGGGCGGCCGCCCACAGCGATGTCCTCATTCCTTTCGGATCGGTCGACCCGCACCGTGGCGAGGCGGCCGTCCGGCAGGCCCGCCGCCTCGTGGAGTACTACGGCGTCCACGGCTTCAAGTTCCACCCCGGACTCCAGGCGTTCGCGCCCGACGATCCCGCGTTCCGCCCGCTGTGGGCCGCGCTGGAGGAACTCGGCGTCGTCGCGTTGTTCCACACCGGGCAGACCGGCATCGGCGCCGGCCTCCCCGGCGGACGCGGTATCAAACTGCGATACTCCGATCCGCTGCTGCTCGACGACATCGCCGCGGAGTTCCCTGGCCTGACCATCGTGATGGCCCACCCGGCCGTGCCGTGGGTCGACACCCAGATCTCCATCGCCACCCACAAGGCCAACGTCCACATCGACCTCTCCGGCTGGTCGCCGAAGTACTTCCCGCCGCAGTTGGTCAGGCAGCTCAACGGAGCACTGCGCCACAAGGTGCTCTTCGGGTCGGATTTCCCGGTCATCACACCGGAGCGCTGGTTCGCCGACCTGGAGAAGCTGGAGATCAAGGACGAGGTGAAACCGCTCCTGCTGAAGCAGAACGCACTGCGGTTGCTCGGCCTGCAGACGGCCCGGGCAGGCGAGGCGTGAACCGAACTCGTCCGCCCAACTACGGCGACCCAGCGTGCCCTGTGCCACACCTGGCGAACGGATGGCGGTAGGGCAGGTCAGACACGTTCACCTCGGGATTGCTTGGCAGGCTCGAGCCTGACGGTGTTGCGGAGGTCGCCGACGCCGTCGACACGGGCTTCCACAGTGTCCCCGTCGTGGATGACGCAACCGCCGGGGGTTCCCGTGGCGATCACGGTTCCGGCTTCGAGGACCATGCCGCCGGAGAAGTAGCCGACCAGCCAATAGGGGTCGTACATCATCGCGGACACCCGGTTGGACGCGATCGTCGTCCCGTTGACGACGGTGGAGATCCGCACGGCGGAGAGGTCGGGGATCTCGTCGGGGGTGACCACCCAGGGGCCGAGACTGCAGAAGGTGTCGAAGGCCTTCGCCCAGGGAATGTGGCGGGGGTTGACCCGGATCGCGTCCTCGGCGGTCATGTCCAGGACGGTGGTATAGCCGAAGATGACGGACGGCGCGTCCTCAGGTGACACATCGCGGCAGGTGGTTCCGACGACCACGCCGAGCTCGGCTTCGGCAGTGACGCGCTGCGACTGGCTGGGGAGCAGGATGTCGTCGCCGTACCCGATCACCGTGGAGGGCGGCCGCAGGTAGGAGCCGGGGGTGTCGGTCGGCTGTCGTACCCCCAGGTCGTCGGCGTGGCGCACGTAGTTCAGGCCCACACCCCACAGCTTCGGCGGACACCGGTAGAGCGGCCCGAATTCCGGCTCGACCTGCGCGGCCGGCACGCCGGGGTCGGGCAGGGAGGCGACCGTGGCCGCGAGCGCGACGGCCTCGCCCTTCTGGATGATGTCCAGCATGGTGGGGCCGTAGAGGGTTCCTGCGGTCGCGTTGATGAGGCTCAGTGTGGCGATTCCGCCGGGCACCGACACGCCGACGTCCTCGCCGGTCCCGGTGCGAAGAGTGCAGAGTCGCACTGTTTCATCCTTCCTGGTGGTGCCCGGATCGTGCGGCTGCGTTCTGTCCGGTGATGCTGACGATGTTGAGAACCCTGAACATCGCCACGTCGTGGTGGTCGACGCGGCGAAGGAGGCCGAGGACAAGAAGGTGGTAGATGTCGTCGGCGCATTCCCCAGCCGTCAGGCCCATCTTGTCCGCCACCTCCGGTACCGACCAGAAACCGTCCATTTCGCGGGACGCTTTGTGAGACATGGTCGCCAGCAGGTCACGTTGGCGGCTGCTCAGTGTGGCAATGGTGTGGTGGACCGACGCGTAGGCGTCTGGCTGCTGATGGCCGCCGCGGGGTCGTCGCGCAACGGTGAGCGGCTCGGTGGTGAGTTGATGGGCGAGCTGCCGCAGGGAGTAGATCAAGCTCCAGTGGGCGGCGGATTCGAGAGCAGCGGGAAGGCCGTCGAGTGCGCGGCAGATCCGGGCGACGTCCGCGAGAATATGAGGGTCGGGACGGAAGGCCGGCTGAACGCGCTTCGTCTGGGCGAGTAACAGCGCCACCGACGCCACTTCCTCCAGGTCCGCCGACTCGGTGTCGCATCGCGGCACCGCAAGCGGTGCTAGGGGCAAGAGGGTGTCGAGGGGCATATCGACAGGGTTTCTCGTCGTGACGAGAATCCGCACCCGGGGGCATGCGGCCACGAGATTGGCTGTGATGCCCGCGAGCTCGTCCTCCGGCCGGGCACCGTCCAGGACGAGGAGGCTGTTCGACTCCCCGATGGTCTCGACGAGGCGCCGACGGCTGTCGGGCCCGGAGTGCACGAGCTCGCGCAACCATGTGGGCTGCTCCGGAGCCCCCACCGGCGCCCTTCCGCTCCGGAGCCGGTCGTCGTCGAGGGGCAGCCAGAAGACCGTCGAGTGCTCGGCTGCCTCGAGTGCGTGCGCCACCTCCAGTGCGAGCCGTGTCTTGCCGACGCCCTCGATCCCGGTGATCGTGACCAGGCGGTGGTGCTCGGCGCCGAGCATCGTCGTCAGCGCCGCCAACTCCTGCTCCCGGCCGATGAACGGGCCGCTCACGGCCGGCTCGGCGGCCCCCGCCAGGAAGCCGAGCGAATGGTCGTTCGCCAGCCGGTTCATCTGGGGGGCGCTGAGACCAAGGGCGTCGGCGAGAAGGCGCAGGGAGTCTGCCCTGGGTTGCCGTACCCTCCCGTTCTCCAGATCGCGTATCGCTCGAACGCTGAGGGTGCTGGAGCGCGCCAGCTGCTTCTGAGACAGTCCGCTCCGTAGTCGCAGGTTGCGGAGTCGTCGGCCGAAGGGCGTAGCCCCCGTCCCGCCGTCGTCGGCCCAGCCCTGACGGAATCCGATCGGAACATTCTGCTTGATCGACTCACCGGCGGCGATGGCCGGTTCGCGGCGCTGGGTCATCGGCGTCTCCCGGCCCGAAGGCCGAGTGGAGATCCGGCCGATTCCTGACACCGGTGGTGTTTCCATGGCACATGCTCCTCGGGGCCGCTGCCGCGACCGGTACAGGGC
>NZ_JBSGZO010000092.1:0-23398 GCF_053611045.1 Streptomyces sp. NPDC054841
GGCGCCGGGGGGCCCGGGTGGGCGCGGGGGGCGGGGGCCCCGCGGGGGGGCGCCCCGCGCTCCCCCCCCCCCCCCGCCCTAGACCCGCGCTGTGCGGGAGGGGCCGGCCCGTGGGGGCCGGCCCCTCCCTCATGGTCATAGGGGGCATGTCGCGTGCGCGGGCAGCCTCTTGTCGTGCGCGTCGGCGGTCCTTTTGCGCGTGTGTGGACGCCGGCCGGCATCTGCGGGGACGCCCGTCTGCCCGCCCGCCCCCGTGCGCGCCGCCGGGGCGACTACCCGCAGGTCCCGCCGTCCTCCGGCACTCTGCCGTCCAGCAGGTAACGGTCCACGATGTCCGTCACGCACCCGTTCTCCGGGCTGTAACCGCCGTGGCCCTCGCCCTTGTTGGTGAGCAGCACACCGACGCCCTCGCTCAGTTCGTCCGCCATCCGCCGCGCGCCCTCGTACGGCGTCGCCGGGTCGCCGGTCGTGCCGACGACCAGGATCGGGCCCGCACCCTTCGCGCTGGTCTCGGGCGTCACCCGCTCACCGGGCACCGGCCACTGCGCGCACCAGCCCGCCGTGTCCCACGCCAGGAACGGGCCGAACACCGGGGATATCTTCCGGAACTCCGGCAGCAGCCCCTTCGCCTGCGCCGGTGTCGGACGCTGCTTGGTGTCCAGACAGGAGATCGCCCGCTGGGAGTGGCTCTGCGTCCCGTAACGGCCGTTCGCGTCACGGTCGTTGTACATGTCGGCGAGCGACAGCAGCTTTGTGCCACGGCCGCTCTGCTCGGCCTCCTGGAGGCCCTGGGTGAGATCGGTCCACAGGCTCTTCGCGTACAGCGACAGGACGATGCCCGTGAGCGCGAGCCCCTCGGTCAGCTCACGGTCGCTGTCGGTGGGCAGCGGCTTCTTGTCGATCCGCTCCAGCAGCGCCGCTATCCGCGCCGAACCCTCCTTGGGGTCCTGCCCCGTGCTCGTGAGGTAGTTGTCCAGGGCGCGCTGGAAGCCGATGGTCTGATTGCGCGCGTGGCCTATCGAGTCGGCCGTCGGATCGACGACCGCGTCCAGTACCGTGCGCCCCACGTTTCCGGGGAACAGGTGGGCGTAGGTGCCGCCGAGTTCCGTACCGTACGAGATACCGAAGTAGTTGAGCTTGCGGTCGCCCAGCAGATGGCGGATGAGATCCATGTCGCGGGCGGCATCGGCCGTGCCGACGTGCGCGAGGACCTTGCCCGAGCGGCCGGCGCAGCCCGCGCCGAAGTCCTTGGCGTCCTTGAAGTAGGCCGCTTCCTCGGCAGAGGTGTCGGGGGTGAGGTCGACGCGGGACGCCGCCTCGTCCTGCTCCTTGTCGCCCCGGCACACCACCCCGGAACTGTCCGCGACCCCGCGCGGGTCGAAGCTCACCAGGTCGTAGCGGGCGTTGAGCTTCTGGTAGTCCACCGCGGCGCGCGGCAGCATGTCGACGCCGGAGCCGCCGGGGCCGCCGAAGTTGAAGAGCAGCGAACCGAGGCGCTTGTCCTTGTTCTGCGCCTGGCGGCGGATCAGCGCGATCGACAGCGTCTCGCCCTCGGGGGCGTCGTAGTCGAGCGGGACCTTCACCTTCGCGCAGGTCCAGCCCTCGCTCTCGCAGGGCTTCCAGTCGGGCCGCTGCTTCGTGAGCGCGTCGGGGAGGCCGTGTGCCGCGTCGCCGTCCTGCACCGGGGCGGGCTCCCCCGTCCCGGCCCTGTCACCCGTGCCGGCACCGCCGGTGTCACAGGCCGTCAGCGCCCCGCCGGCCAGTGCCAGCGCGACGGCCGCCGCCAGCGCCCTCGTACGGAAAGACATTCCAGGCCCCCCCGGGGATTCACCCGACTGATTCGACTGATCCGCCATCCTAGGCGCCGCCACTGACAGTGACATCGGGAGCCCTGCCCCCGAGCCTATTTGCAGACGGTTCCCGCGGCCGGGACCTTCCCGTCCAGGAGGTACTGGTCCACGGCGGTCTTCACACAGGCGCTTCCGCTGCTGTACGCCCCGTGACCTTCGCCCTCGTACGTCAGCTCGATGCCGACGCCCTTCCCGAGCTCCTCGGCCATCGCCTTGGCGCCCGCGTAGGGGGTCGCCGGGTCCCCGGTGTTGCCGATGACGAGGATCGGGGCCGCCCCGGGCGCGCTGACATCGGGTGTGTCCCACTGCCCCGGCACCGGCCACTGGGAGCAGCTCATCAGGCCCCAGCCGAGGTAGTCGCCGAAGACGGGCGAGGCCGCGTGGAACTCGGGGAGCTTGGCCTTCGTCTGCTCCAGCGAGTACCGCTCCTTGAAGTCGACGCAGTTGATCGCCGCGTTGGCCGCCTGGATGTTGCTGTACTGACCTTCCTGGTTGCGGCCGTTCATCACGTCGGACAGGGTGAGGAGCAGTGCCCCGTCGCCGCCGTCCGCCTCGTCGAGCCCCTGTTCCAGCAGCGGCCAGAACTTCTTGGAGTACAGGGCCTGGGCGATGCCGCTGGTCGCCTGGGTCTCGGTGAGCTCGCGGTCGCCGAGTGCCGGGATCGGCTGCTTCTCGAGCCGGGCCAGCAGATCGACGATGAACTGCTGGATCTCCTCAGGGGTACTGCCCGGGAGCTTGCATGCGTCGCCGCGCGCGACACAGTCCTTGGCGAAGTTGGTGAGGGCCAGCTGGAAGCCCTGGGTCTGGCCGAGCGAGGCCTGTTCCGGATTGCCGGTGGGGTCGACGACGGCGTCGAAGACGGCCCGGCCGACGTTCTTCGGGAAGAGGTGAGCGTAGACGCCGCCGAGTTCGGTGCCGTACGAGATGCCGAAGTAGTGGAGCTTGTCGTCGCCGAGGACCTGGCGCATCAGGTCCATGTCGCGAGCGGCGTTGCTGGTGCCGACGTACGGCAGGTCCTCACCCGAGCGCTTCTCGCAGCCCTGGTCGTACCTACGGAGGTTCTCCGTGAACGCCTTCTCCTCGGCGGCGTCGTCCGGGGTGGCGTCCTGCGCGTAGTACTCGTCGAGCTGTTTGTCGTCGAGGCATTCGACGGCCTGGCTGCGCCCGACCCCGCGCGGGTCGAAGCTCACCAGGTCGTAGCGGGACCGCAGGCTCTCGAACTCGCTCGCCGCGGCCGGCAGGGTGCTGACCCCGGAGCCGCCGGGACCGCCGAAGTTGAAGATCAGGGAGCCGATCCGCCGGGACTCGTCACGGGCCCTCGCACGGATGAGGGCCAGCTCGATCGTCTCGCCGTCCGGATCGGCGTAGTCGCGCGGGGCATCCATGAAGGCGCACTCCCACGGTGTGCCGCCGGGCAGCGGTGAGGGCGCGGTCCCGCCGCCCTCCGCCTCCGAGGGCGCCGGACACGGCTGCCAGTCCAGTGTCTGGGCCGCGAGGTCCCGGTTCTGCTCCTTGCCCGTGCCTTCGCCGCCGTCCGAGCACCCGGCGGTGACGAGGAGTACGGCGGCGGTCGCGGCGGCGAGGACGGTCCCGGCCCGCCGGGCGGCTGACGCGCGCCGCGCGGCGCGGCTCTGGCCGACGGTGTCGTCCCAGGAGTCGGAGCCTGCCGGATCCGCAGGCGCGGCCGCGTCGGCAATGGCCGCCGGGTCGGCGGCGTCCGTGGTTCGGCCGCTGTCGTCAGGTCCGGAGCCGTCGGAGGGGCAGCCGGTGGGGGAGGTCGGCATGACCCCATCCTGCGGCGCGGCGAGACGGTCCGCCTGTCGACGGCGGGCCATGAGGATGCAGGGCGAGGGCGCACATCGCCGTGAGGGTGCGCATCGCCGTGAGAGTGCACGGCGATGCCCTCGCCCCTCGGGGCACCCCGTTCCGGAGCGACTCCAGGCCCGTCCGGCGGATCTTGCTGGGCTCGCGACGTCCTGCGATCCAGCCCGATCCACCGGACGGGACCTAGAGCGCCCCCTTGCGGGTGAGCTGGTTGAAGGCCACCCACCCCGGCAGAACCGGCAGCCACAGCGTCATCAGCCGGTACAGCAGTACGGCGGGAGCCGCGACCTCGGGCGGCAGACCCACGGCGATCAGGCCGATCGTCAGCGCACCCTCGACCGCCCCGATGCCGCCCGGTGTCGGCGCGGCCGACCCGAGGGCGCTGCCCGCGAGGAAGACCACGGCGATGCTGGCGTAGCTGAGCTGCTGATCCCCGTTGTCGAAGGCCCGGATCGAGGCGTCCAGGCACATCACGAACGTGCCGCTCAGCAGCAGCATCCCGCCGATGCCGGTGATCAGCTTCCCCGGCCGCTGGAGCACGTCCAGCATCCGCGGCACCACCCCGGCGAACAGCGACCGCAGCCGGGTCACCACGAACTTCCGCAGGAACGGGATGGCGGTCACCACCAGCACCAGCACGGCCACGGTCAGCAGACCCGCGATGACCGTCCTGGACGGGGTGAGCGACGACGTCTTCTCCGTACCCGTCAGATAGCCGAAGGACAGCAGCAGAAGAATGTGCGCGCCGAGACCGAAGAGCTGGGAGGCGCCGACGCTCGCCACGGCCAGCCCGGGACGGACACCGGAACGCTGCAGGAAGCGGGTGTTCAGCGCCACACCGCCGACCGCCGCCGGAGCGACGATCTTCACGAAGGATCCGGCGACCTGCGCCACGACCGTCCGCAGGAACGACACCCGCTCCGGCACGAAGCCCAGCAGACTCATCGCGGCGGCGAGATAGCTGAGCCCCGAGAAGAGGACCGCGGCTGCGACCCAGCCCCAGTGGGCCCGGCCGACCACGGTGAGGTCGGTCCGGGTCAGCTGGGACAGCAGGAAGTACGCGGCGATGGCTCCGGCGATCAGGCTGACCAGCGTGCGCGGCTTGATCCGCTCCAGCCGGGCCGGCTCGACCGGCGCCTGCGGCCGGATCAACAGCACCTGGTGGCGGATCTGGGCGAGCAGATCCTCCTCGCGGGCCTCGTCCAGCGCCTCGTCCATGGCTCGCTTCTCGGCCTGCTTCTCGGCGCGCAGCGACTTGCGGACAGCCTTCTTGCCGGCCCTGTCGCCGCTCTCGGCCACCTCCAGAGCCTCCTCGGCCCTGGCCTGCCTGGCCGACTCCGACGCCGCCAGCACCGCCTCGCGCTCGCGCTGCGAACGTTCCCGGGCGAGCCGCCGCAGTGTCGCCCGTGTGGAGCGGCTGAGCGCGATCGGCTGCAGCAGCGGAAGACAGTCCGCGACCGCGTCCGGACCGAGCACCTCGACCGCCGCGGCCACCGCGCGCTCGGCGCCGACCCGCAGTCCCAGAGTGGCCAGCAGCTGGGCGATGTCCATGCGCAGCACCACATCGCCGGCCGCGATCTCACCGCCGCGCAGATCGGTCAGCACGACCTTGCCGGAACGATCCACCAGAATCGCGTCGCCCGTGAGCCTGCGGTGCGCGATACGCCGCGATTGCAGCGCCCGCACCTGCTCGAAGGCGCCGCGCACCACGTCGTCCGTGATCTCCTTGTCCGCCATGGAGTCCAGGGAGTGCCCGCCGAGGTGCTCGTACACCAGGATCACGGCGTCCGGGCCGAGCTCGGACGTGGCGATCAGCTTGGGTGCGTTGGCCCCGGCGGCGATCGCGGCGTACGCGAGCAGCGCCTCCTGCTCCAGTGCCTGCCGCAGGGACTGGATCGAACGGCGTGTGGTGATGCCGCGCAGCGTCGCCCGGCGCCACACGCGGTAGAAGTAGCCCTGCGCCTGCTGCTCACGGTCGACGACGGTGACATCGAGTGGCGGGCCGTCCTCCAGAGTGACCAGATAGCGGCGACCGCGGTCGCCCTGGTCCGCCGAGTCCGGCACGTCCTCGGCGCGCATCGCGGTGACCGGACGGAAACCGACATGGCGCAGACCGGCCAGCAGGGTCTGGCCGGTGGGCCGCACGTTCGGCGAGCCGACGGCGTAGAGCGTGCCGTACGCGACGGACCAGCCGATCAGCACGGTGAGGATGATCGAGAATGGGGTGGTGTAGCCCGCCACCAGCATCGCGAAGGCGTCGAGCAGCAGCACACCCCACAGCGCAACCCGCCAGCGAGGCCGTCTGGCCATGCCGACCGCCGTCATATAGGCGATGACGGGCGCGAGATAGCCGTGGACGGGATCGGTGAGACCGCCGCCCGTCTGCGGCTGGGTCAGCGCGTCCTGGATCTGGCCCGGCGCTGCCTTGGCGACCCAGAGGTCGGTGGCGAGAGTCACTCCGTGGGCGAGGACGGCGGCGAGGACGCCGTCCGCGATCCGCAGGCCGTCCCGTTTGATCAACCGCTCGATCGCGAAGGCGACCGGGACGAGCAGCACGGCGATGCTGGAGACCAGGCCGGCGAGCTTGACCAGCACGTCGGGGGCCTGGCCGGTGCCCTTGGAGATGTCCTGTTCCAGACCGGACGTGGTGCCGTGGGCGAAGGCGGCGAGGCCGAGGACGACGGCGATCGCCAGGATGCCGGTGAGCAGCCGCGTCAGATCGGAGGGGCGGTGCACGCGCGCCGGGAGGAGGGGCTCGTCCCCGGAGAGCCGGTCGATGTGCGCTGCGTCGTCGCTGTCAACGCTGTCGTCGCGTTCGGCGGTGGCTGCGTCGGTGCCTCGAACCGGTGCGTCCGTGTGGCCGGAGGGCGGCACGTCAGGGCTGTGGGTGCGGTCGGGCGTACGGCCGTGCGTGCGGCTGGACGTACCCGATTGCTGCCCGGGATCTCCGGGGTGGGACACGGCCTGTTCGTGGCGCGGTCCGGCTGCGTCGCGCGGTTCGGCTCCGGGGTGGGACTCGGCCCGGTCCTTGCGCGGTCCCGCGCCTCCCCCGCGTGCTTCGGCGGATTCCGGGCGCGACTCGGAGCCGGAGGTGCTCGCCGCCGCAGGAGGCTGCACGTCCTGCTCCTTCGTCGTGTCTGTCTCTTCTTGATCTCGTATCACCAGTCACCGCCCGGACGATGGTGGCATGGCGGGCTGACAATGGGGGGCATCAGGGTGCAATGCGAGGGCGTGAGCTGCACCAGATACGCCTCTTTGTCTGCGTACGTACGCTGCGTGACGGTCCAGCCCCACTGTCGGTCCCATGGTGCAGGATGGGCCGGATGAGCGATGAGGTGCCGGAACTTCCGGAGTACGCGGAGCGGGTGCTCGATGCCGCCGAGCACATCCCGCCGGGCCGTGTCATGACGTACGGCGACGTCGCGGAGTGGCTCGGTGAGGGGGGACCACGCCAGGTCGGCCGCGTCATGGCGCTCTACGGAGGGGCCGTGCCGTGGTGGCGCGTGGTGCGGGCGGACGGCGTCCTGCTGCCGGGCCACGAGTTGGGAGCACTGGAGCACTACCGCGCGGAGGGCACCCCGCTGCGGGAGGCGTCGCGCGGCGCGGACGACCATGTGCCGCGCCTCGACATGAGGCGGGCGCGCTGGGACGGTGGCGCGGGCACGACGGACACAGGAGCTCACACCTGACAGCTTCCGCCATTTGGCGGTGCGATGGGTCATCCGGTTCCCGTACGGAGTATCCGGCGCGCTCGGGACCGGACTCCCTGCGACCCAGGCGCTGCCTGGCGTAGCGTCTTCGGAACCGCCTTCGGCACCCTCGTACCCCCGCGGCCCGCGCTTGCGCACCGGCCCCCTCACCACCAGCACACCCACCAGGACCGGCGATCCACGTGAGCTCCTCCTCTTCCAACGGGCGTACACCGCACCGTCGGGCACGGCAGGGGGTCCCCCCACGCCCGCAGGGGCGCAGAGGGAGGACCCCGGGCGCGTACCGACTGGTGCGTACCCCGCCGGGCCCGGTGGATCCCCCTCTCCTGGACGCGGCACAGCACGCGGTGGTTGACCATGAACAGGGACCGCTGCTCGTGCTGGCGGGACCGGGGACGGGGAAGACGACGACCCTGGTCGAGGCGGTGGCGGCGCGGATCGCGCGGGGCGCGGATCCGGAGCGGCTCCTGGTGCTCACCTTCAGCCGCAAGGCGGCGGTGGAACTGCGCGACCGCATGGCCCTGCGGCTCGGAGGCGCGCGGGCGCCGCAGGCCACCACCTTCCACTCGTACTGCTACGCGCTCGTCCGCGCGCACCAGGACGCCGACCTGTTCGCCGAACCGCTGCGGCTGCTGTCCGGTCCGGAGCAGGACGTGGCGGTACGCGACCTGCTGGCCGGGCAGCTCGACCTGGAGCGTGAGGGGCGGGCCGGGGCGCGCTGGCCCGCGGAGCTGAGGGCATGCCTCACCACGCGCGGTTTCGCGGACGAGGTGCGGGCCGTGCTCGCCCGGAGCCGGGAGCTGGGCCTCGGCCCGGACGCGCTTGCGGCCTTCGCCCGGCGCACGGGGCGGCCCGACTGGGGGGCCGCCGCAGCCTTCCTCGCCGAATATCTGGACGTCCTGGACCTACAGGGTGTCCTCGACTACGCGGAACTGGTCCACCGGGCATCGCTCCTCGCCGAACGGCCCGGGACCGGCGACGGGCTCGCCGCGCGGTACGACGCCGTCTTCGTCGACGAGTACCAGGACACCGATCCGGCACAGGTCCGGCTGCTGCGGGCACTGGCCGGGCACGGCCGCACCCTGGTCGCATTCGGCGATCCCGACCAGTCGATCTACGCCTTCCGGGGCGCGGACGTGAACGGCATCCTCGACTTCCCCGGCACCTTCCGCCGCGCGGACGGGCGCCCGGCGCCGGTCGCGGTCCTCACGACGTCCCGCCGTTCGGGGGCCACGCTGCTGTCGGCGACCCGTCTGCTCACCCAGCGCATGCCGCTCACCCGGCTCCCCTCGGACAAGGTCCGCGCCCACCGCGAGCTCACCCCGGTCCGCGCGGGCGGCCGCGTCGAGGCGTACACGTACCCCACCGCCTCCACGGAACTCGACAACATCGCGGACATCCTCCGTCGCGCCCACCTCGAAGAGGGCGTCCCCTGGAACGACATGGCCGTCCTCGTCCGCGCCGGCGCCCGCACCCTCCCGTCCGCCCGCCGCGCCCTCACCGCCGCCGGCGTCCCGGTCGAAACGGACGGTGACGACATCCCCCTGCGCCACGAACCTGCGGTGGCCCCTCTCCTGACGGCCCTCCGCACCGCCGCGAAGGCGACGACCGTCCCGGCCCCCGGCGCGCCCACCGATCCCGCCGGCCTACCCGCGGGTGCGACGGTCCCGGCGCAGCAGCCCGCGGGGCACCTGCCCGACGCGGACATCCCTGCCCCGGGTGATGGCCCGGGCGACGAGCCCGGCACGCCGGGGCCCGGGTTCCGGGAAGGTGGGGATCTCCCCGAGCAGGGGGAGGGGAGCGGAACCGCCTCCACCGCCCCGCACCCCACCTGGCTCGACCCCGAAACCGCCGTCACACTCCTCACCTCACCCCTCGGCGGCATGGACACCGCCGACCTCCGCCGCCTCGGCCGCGCCCTCCGCGACGAGGAGCGCGCCGCGGGCAATCGCGTGCCGCCGCCCTCCGACCTGCTCATCGCCCGCGCCCTCGCCGAGCCCGAGCGGCTCACCGCGCACGATCCCGCCTACGCCCGCGGCGCCCAGCGCCTGGGCACGCTGCTGCGCAAGGCCCGCGAGCTTCTCGACGGCGGTGGTACCGCCGAAGAGGCCCTGTGGGAGCTCTGGACCGGCACCCCCTGGCCGCAGCGACTGGAGCGCGCGGCACTGAGGGGCGGCGCGGCCGGCCGCAACGCCGACCGCGACCTCGACGCCGTCTGCGCGCTCTTCGAAACCGCCGCCCGCGCGGAAGAGCGCACCGGCGGCCGCGGCGCCCTCAACTTCCTGGACGAGCTGGAGGCCCAGGACATCGCCGCCGACACGCTCACCCGGCGCCCGGAACGCCCTGCCGCGGTACGCCTCATGACCGCCCATCGCTCCAAGGGCCTCGAATGGGGCCTCGTCGTCGTCGCCGGCGTCCAGGAAGGTCTCTGGCCCGACCTGCGCCGCCGTGGCTCCCTCCTCGAAGCCGACCGCATCGGCCGCGACGGCCTCGCCGAACCCCTCACTCCCGGCGCCCTCCTCGCCGAGGAGCGCCGCCTCTTCTACGTCGCCGCCACCCGCGCCCGCGACCGCCTCGTCGTCACCGCCGTCAAGGCACCCGCCGACGACGGTGATCAGCCCTCCCGCTTCCTCACCGAACTCGGTGCGGAGCCGAAGGACATCACCGGCCGTCCCCGCCGCCCCCTCGCCGTCGCCCCCCTCGTCGCCGAACTCCGCGCCACCACCGTCGACCCCGGAGCGAGCCCGGCACTGCGCGACGCCGCCGCCCGCCGCCTCGCCCGCCTTGCCGCGCTCACGGACGACGAGGGCCAGCCGCTGGTCCCCGCCGCCCATCCGTACCGCTGGTGGGGATTGAACGAACCGACCCACAGCGGCGTTCCGCTCCGCGACCGCAACCATCCCGTCACCCTGTCGGGCAGTGCCCTCGACCAGCTCGCCAACACCTGCGCGCTGCAGTGGTTCCTGGGCCGCGAGGTCAAGGCGGACGCCCCCGCCACCGCCGCCCAGGGATTCGGGAACGTCGTCCATGTCCTCGCCGACGAGGTCGCCTCCGGCCGCACCCCCGCCGACCTCGCCGTCCTCATGGAGCGCCTCGACTCCGTCTGGGACGCGCTCGTCTTCGACGCCCCCTGGAAGTCCCAGCAGGAGAAGGAGCACGCGCGCGTGGCGCTCGAACGCTTCCTGCGCTGGCACGTCACGGACCGCGACGGCCGCACCTCCGCCGCCACCGAGCACGACTTCGACGTGACCCTCGAAGCGGGTGCGTACGAGGTACGGATCCGCGGTTCCATGGACCGCGTCGAGCAGGACGAGCACGGCCGGGCGTACGTCGTCGACTTCAAGACCGGAAAGCAGGCACCCACCAAGGACGAGATCGCCCACCATCCCCAGCTCGCCGTCTATCAGCTGGCGGTACGCGAGGGAGCGGTAGACGAGGTCTTCGACGGCCGCCGCCCCGAAGCCGGCGGCGCCGAACTCGTACAGCTGCGCCAGCCCGCCCCCAAGAAGGAGGGGGGAGACGCCCTGCCGAGGGTCCAGGCGCAGGAGCCGCTCGCGGGGGAGTGGGTCGGCGAGCTGCTCGCCACCGCCGCCGGCCGCGTACTCGACGAACGCTTCACCCCGAACACGGGCACCCACTGCGGCCATTGCGCCTTCCGGGCGTCGTGCAGCGCCCGGCCAGAGGGCCGGCACATCGTCGAATAGCACCTCTCCGGAAGGTGTGGCGCGAATCACGCGGTTGCCGTGCATCCAAAGCCGGCTCACAGCAGTCGCACAACAACGCGATAAGCGATTCCTGCTGGGAGAGACAAATGATGGCCAACCGGAAGATTCTGGTCTCGGCGGTTGCGTGTGCGGCCCTGACCGCCACCCTCGTCGGCTGCTCCAAGGACGGAGGTGGCAAGGACGCGGGCTCCAAGGGCAAGTCCGACCAGACGGTCAGCGAGTCCCCGAAGGCACCCGAGCCGTTCGCCGGTATGACCGGGCAGCAGATCGCCGACAAGGCGGTGGAGGCCACCAAGGCCGCCTCGTCCCTCAAGGTCGCCGGCTCGGGCAAGGACGACGGCAAGCAGCTGGCGATCGAGTTCGCCCTCAGCAAGCAGGGCAACTGCAAGGGCAAGATGGGCTACGCCGGTTCCGGCCAGGCCGAGTTCCTCGTGCTCAACAAGGTCATGTACATGAAGGGCGACGAGGCGTTCTACAAGGCCATGGGCAAGGAGGAGGGCTCCTCCGCGGAGGAGACCGCCGCCATGACCGAGATGCTCAAGGGCCGCTGGATGAAGATCCCGGCCGATGAGGACGCGGCCAAGGACATGGGCGGCGCCTGTGACCTCGACGGCCTCATCGACGAGATGGAGGACGGCAGCACGGCCAACGTCACCAAGGGGCAGCTCACCGAGGTCAACGGCCAGAAGGCGATCACGCTGACGGAGAAGGACGGTGCGGAGACGCACACCATCTACGTCGCCGCCGAGGGCAAGCCGTACTTCCTCAAGGTCGTCACCACGGGCGGCGACGAGCCCGGCACCATGACCTTCAGCGACTACGACAAGCCCGTCGCAGCCACTCCTCCGCCGGCCGGCGAGGTGGTCGACCTGGAGAAGATGATGGGCGGCGCCGGAAGCGCCTGACGTCCCCTGTCGGTGCCTGAAGGCACCTCATAAGACCTGAAGTACGTACAGGGCCGACGGGGACCACTGACTGTCAGTGGTCCCCGTTAGCCTCTCTGGGGTGTCCGCACGCATCACCGACCCCGAGCAGCTCAAGGAGCTCCTCGGCATCCCGTTCACCCCGGAGCAGACGGCGTGCATCACCGCACCGCCCGCCCCGCAGGTCGTCGTGGCCGGAGCAGGTTCGGGAAAGACGACGGTGATGGCGGCCCGGGTGGTGTGGCTCGTGGGCACCGGCCAGGTCGCCCCGGAGCAGGTACTCGGCCTGACCTTCACCAACAAGGCGGCGGGTGAGCTCGCCGAGCGCGTCCGCACGGCGCTCGTACGGGCCGGGGTCACCGACCCCGACACCATCGACCCGGACAACCCTCCGGGCGAGCCGCGTATCTCCACGTACCACGCCTTCGCCGGACAACTCCTCACCGACCACGGCCTGCGCATCGGCCTGGAGCCGACGACGCGGCTCCTCGCCGACGCCACCCGCTTCCAGCTCGCCGCGCGCGTGCTGCGCGAAGCCCCGGGACCGTACCCCGCGCTGACCAAGTCCTTCCCGTCCCTGGTCAGCGATCTGCTCGCGCTCGACGCCGAGCTCGCGGAGCATCTCGTACGCCCCGAGCAGCTCCGCGCCCACGACTCCGCACTGCTGCACACCCTGGAGACCGCGAAGCTCACCAACGCCGAGCTGCGCAAGGTCCCCGAGGCCGCCGCAGCCCGCCGCGAGCTCCTGGACCTGACCGAGCGCTACCGCGCGGCCAAGCGCGCCCGCGACCTGCTCGACTTCGGCGACCAGATCGCGCTCTCGGCGGAGCTCGCGCTCACCCGCCCCGAGGTCGGCCGGATCCTGCGCGACGAATTCCGGGTGGTCCTGCTCGACGAGTACCAGGACACCTCCGTGGCTCAGCGGCTGCTGCTCTCCGGCCTCTTCGGCGCCGGCACCGGTCACCCCGTCACCGCCGTCGGTGACCCCTGTCAGGCGATCTACGGCTGGCGCGGCGCGTCCGTCGCCAACCTGGACGACTTCCCCGAGCATTTCCCGTACGAGGACGGCACCCCCGCCACCCGCCTCTCACTGAGCGAGAACCGCCGCAGCGGAGGCCGACTCCTCGACCTCGCCAACGGTCTCGCGGAGCCCCTGCGCGCCCGGCACGAAGGCGTCGAGGCACTGCGCCCCGCCCCCGGCGCCGAGCGCGACGGCGCCGTCCGTATCGCCCTCCTGGACACCCACGCGGAGGAGATCGCCTGGCTCGCCGACGCGATCGCCCACCTCGTGCGCACCGGCAAGGAGCCCGGCGAGATCGCCGTCCTGTGCCGCACGGCGGGGGACTTCGCCGAGATCCAGGGCGCCCTCGTCGCCCGCGACATCCCCGTCGAAGTGGTCGGCCTGTCCGGGCTGCTGCATCTGCCGGAGGTCGCCGACCTCGTCGCCGTCTGCGAGGTCCTGCAGGACCCGGGGGCCAACGCCTCGCTGGTACGGCTCCTCACCAGCCCCCGCTGGCGCATCGGCCCCCGCGACCTGGCGCTGCTGGGCCGCCGCGCCCGGCTCCTCGTACACCGCGCGGACGGCGACGCCGACCCCGACCAGCGCCTTGCCGCGGCTGTCGAAGGCACCGATCCGGCCGAGGTGATCTCCCTCGCCGACGCGCTCGACACGTTCCTCGAATCGAACGACACGGACGACGGCCTGCCGTTCTCCGCCGAGGCCCGCGTCCGATTCGCCCGCCTCGCCACCGAGCTGCGCGAACTCCGGCGCTCCCTCGCCGACCCCCTGATGGACGTGCTGCACCGCGTCCTCGCCGCCACCGGCCTGGAGGTCGAGCTCTCCGCGTCACCGCACGCCCTGGCCGCCCGCCGCCGCGAAACCCTCGCCAACTTCCTGGACACAGCAGCCTCCTTCGCCTCACTGGACGGCGAAGCGACCCTGCTCGCCTTCCTCGGCTTCCTGCGCACCGCCGAGCAGTACGAGAAGGGCCTCGACAACGCCCTGCCCGGCGGGGAGAACACGGTGAAGGTGCTCACCGCACACAAGTCGAAGGGACTCGAATGGGACGTCGTCGCCGTCCCGGGACTGGTCGCCGACCAGTTCCCGAGCACCCGCGCCCGCGAATCCTGGACCTCCCAGGCCAAGGTCCTGCCGCACGCGCTGCGCGGTGACGCCGACACGCTCCCGGACATCACCTCCTGGGACGCGAAGGGCCTCAAGGCCTTCAAGGACGAGATGAAGGACCATCAGCACACGGAAGAACTCCGCCTGGGCTATGTGACCTTCACCCGCCCCCGTTCCCTGCTGCTCGGCTCGGCCCACTGGTGGGGCCCGACCCAGAAGCGCCGTCGCGGCCCGTCCGCCTTCCTGCACGCCCTGTACGACCACTGCGCGGCGGGCCATGGCGAGATCGAGGCATGGGCCGAAGAGCCCCCGGAGGACGCCGAGAACCCCGCACTCCAGAAGAGAGCGGCCGAGCACGCCTGGCCCCTGCCCCTGGACTCCGCGGCGATGGCCCGCCGCCGCGCGGCCGCGGACCTGGTGCTGGCGCACCTGGACGCCCTCTCGGCGGGTGCGTCGGATGCGTCGTCGGATGGGTTGGATGCGTCGGACGAGCGGGACGCGTCGGACCAGCCGGGCGAGCGGGAGCGGCCGGACGAGCCGGAGGCACCCCAGGACGAGCTCTGGCCGGATGACGAACAGGCCTGGGGCGACGAGGAGCCCTGGGGCGACGAACAGGGCTGGGGGGAGGGCGAACCGGCCTGGGAGGGCGAACTCGCACCGGGCATCGGTGATCCCCGGCCGTCGCGCGAGGGTCCGCCGGCCGAAGGCAGCCCGTCCGATCCGATCGAACTGTCCGAACCGTCCGAACCATCCGAACCGTCCGAACCGTCCGAACCGTCCGAACCGTCCGAACCGTCCGAACCATCCGAACCGTCCGAACCATCCGAACCGTCCGAACCGTTCGGCCCGTTCAGCCGGCCCGGTCATGCCGGCCATCGCCCGGTCGGCGGCCGGGGCGGTGCGAGCTTGCCCCCGGTTCCGGGGAGAGACGGCGCGGGGGAGGTCTCCCCGCGCCTCCCCGCCCAGCGCGGCGAGCCACTCACCCCCGAGGACGCCCGGGCCATCGCCTCTTGGGACCGGGATCTCGACGCGCTCACCGGCGAGCTGCGCCGCGCCCGCGCCGCCGTACGCGACGTACCCGTACCGCCCTCGCTGTCCGCGTCCCAGCTGCTGCGGCTCGCCGCCGACCCCGACGGCTTCGCCCAGGAGCTGGCCCGCCCCATGCCGCGCCCTCCGCAGCGGGCCGCGCGGCGCGGCACCCGCTTCCACGCCTGGGTGGAGTCGCGCTTCGAGGAACTGCCACTGCCCATGCTCGGGCCCGACGAGCTGCCCGGCGGTGACCCGGAGGAGGCCGAGATCGCCGACGAACGGGATCTCGCCGCGCTCAAGGAGGCGTTCGAGCGCACCCCGTACGCCCGCCGCACCCCCTACCGCGTGGAAGTGCCCATCCAGCTCACCCTCGCGGGCCGCGTCGTCCGGGGCCGTATCGACGCCGTCTACCGCGACGAGACGACCGGTGCGTACGAGATCGTGGACTGGAAGACCAGCCGCGCCCGCGATGCCGACCCGCTCCAGCTCGCCGTCTACCGCCTCGCCTGGGCCGAGCAGCACGG
The DNA here is from genome assembly GCF_053611045.1 of Streptomyces sp. NPDC054841. Taxonomy (NCBI): domain Bacteria; kingdom Bacillati; phylum Actinomycetota; class Actinomycetes; order Kitasatosporales; family Streptomycetaceae; genus Streptomyces; species Streptomyces sp. NPDC054841. The sequence goes on from NZ_JBSGZO010000092.1 coordinate 15,711, forward strand.
CCTCCCGCCCGAATCCGTCGCGGCCGCCTTCGTCTACGTACGCACAGGAGAGGTCGTCCACCCCGGCGGCCTGCCCGACAGGGCAGGCCTGGAGCGGATCCTCCTGGAGGATCCGGAGCGGGGCCCCGAGCAGGATCCGGAGCAGGACCCCGAGCCGCAACCGGTCCCCGACCGGGCCGGCGAACCCGCCCCGGGCGCCGGATAGGCTCGAGGCCATGAGCGACACCCCGGACACCGCCGTCCGTACGTACCTGGAGCAGCACCGCGCGGCCTTCCTCGACGACCTCGCCGACTGGCTGCGCATCCCGTCCGTCTCCGCCCAGCCGGAGCACGACGCGGACGTACGGCGCAGCGCGGACTGGCTGGCGGCGAAGCTCGAGGAGACCGGCTTCCCGACCGCCGAGATCTGGGAGACGGACGGCGCGCCCGCCGTCTTCGCCGAGTGGCCGTCCGGCGACCCGGACGCCCCCACCGTGCTGGTCTACGGCCACCACGACGTCCAGCCCGCCGCCCGCGAGGACGGCTGGCACACCGACCCGTTCGAACCGGTCGTCAAGGACGGCCGGATGTACGGCCGCGGCGCCGCCGACGACAAGGGCCAGGTCTTCTTCCACACCCTCGGAGTGCGTGCGCACCTCGCCGCCACCGGCCGCACCACCCCCGCCGTCAACCTGAAGCTCCTCGTCGAGGGTGAGGAGGAGTCCGGCTCGCCGCACTTCCGCGCCCTCGTGGAGCAGCGCAGGGACCGCCTCACCGCCGACGCCGTGATCGTCTCCGACACCGGCATGTGGTCCGAGACCACTCCCACCGTCTGCACCGGCATGCGCGGCGTCGCCGACTGCGAGATCGAGCTTTACGGCCCCGACCAGGACATCCACTCCGGTTCCTTCGGCGGCGCGGTGCCCAATCCGGCCACGGTCGCCGGCCGCCTCGTCGCCGCGCTTCACGACGAGAACGAGCGCGTCACGATCCCCGGTTTCTACGACGGCATCGCGGAGCTGACCGACACCGAGCGGGGGCTCCTCGCGGAGCTGCCCTTCGACGAGGCCGAGTGGCTGCGTACGGCGAAGTCGTACGGGACGCTCGGCGAGGCCGGCTACTCCACACTGGAGCGCATCTGGGCCCGGCCGACCGCCGAGGTCAACGGCATCGGCGGCGGATACCAGGGCCCCGGCGGAAAGACGATCATCCCGTCCTCCGCCCAGCTGAAGCTCTCGTTCCGGCTGGTCGCCGGACAGGATCCGGACCGGATCGAGGAAGCGATCCGCACCTGGGTCGCCTCCCGGATTCCGGCCGGCATCCGCCACAAGATCACTTTCGGTGCCGCGACCCGCCCCTGCCTCACACCGCTGGACCACCCCGCCCTCCAGGCCGTCGCCCGCTCCATGGGGCGCGCGTTCGACGGGCAGAAGATCCGCTTCACGCGCGAGGGTGGCTCCGGACCTGCCGCCGACCTCCAGGACGTGCTCGGTGCCCCCGTACTCTTCCTGGGTATCTCCGTACCGTCCGACGGATGGCACGCGCCGAACGAGAAGGTCGAGCTGAACCTGCTGCTCAAGGGCGTCGAAACCACCGCCCACCTGTGGGGCGATCTGGCCGGCGCCCTCCACTGACAGACCACCGAATCACCCCGGGGGAGTTGGAAGTACCTGTGAGCACCTTCAATAACGTCGCCGACGGCCGTCCCATCAGCCTCACCGCGCCGAGCGGCATCGACCGCGCGGCGCACCACCGACTCGACGAGGCCTGGCTGGCGGTGGCATGGAGTCACCCGACGACCCGGGTGTTCGTCATCTCCGGCGGACAGGTGCTCATCGACGACGCCCCCGACGGCCGCACCGAACTCGTCATGACCCCGGCCTTCGAGGCCCCCGTCACGGAGACCCACCGCTACTTCCTGGGCACCGACGAGGAGGGCGTCAGCTACTTCGCGCTGCAGAAGGACGCCCTCCCCGGGCGCATGGACCAGTCCGCGCGCGCCGCCGGGCTGCGCGAGGCCGGACTGCTCCTGTCCCCGCGGGACGCGGGTCTGATGGTGCACGCGGTCGCACTCGAGAACTGGCAGCGGCTGCACCGCTTCTGCTCACGTTGCGGCGAGCGCACGGTCATCGCGGCCGCGGGCCACATCCGCCGCTGCCCGGCCTGCGGAGCCGAGCACTACCCGCGTACCGACCCCGCCGTGATCATGCTCGTCACCGACGAAGAGGACCGCGCGCTTCTCGGCCGCCAGGTCCACTGGCCCGAAGGCCGTTTCTCCACGCTCGCCGGCTTCGTCGAGCCCGGCGAGTCGATCGAGCAGTCCGTGATCCGCGAGGTGTACGAGGAGGCCGGCGTCACCGTCGGCGACGTCGAGTACGTCGCCAGCCAGCCCTGGCCCTTCCCGTACAGCCTGATGCTGGGGTTCATGGCCCGCGCCACTTCGTCGGAGATCAACGTGGACGGTGAGGAGATCCACGAGGCCCGCTGGTTCTCGCGGGAAGACCTGCGGGCCGCATTCGAGTCCGGGGAGGTACTGCCTCCCTACGGAATCTCGATTGCGGCCCGCCTCATCGAGCTCTGGTACGGCAAGCCCCTGCCGAAGCCGGGCTCCGCCGTCTGACGGCACCAGGCCGCTCAGACGCCGATCTTCTGCTTGACCTGAGCCAGCGAGGGGTTGGTCAGGGTCGAACCGTCGGCGAAGAGAACGGTCGGCACAGTTTGTAGACTTCCCTTTGAGTGTGGGCGGCCAGGGAGGGCCGCCCCATGTCCAGGGAGGGGGAGACCGTGAGCGACAAGCCCAGGGCTCTTGGCGTCATCCGTCTGTCAGTAGGCAACGAGAACCAGACCGGCGAGGAAACGCAGCGCACCCGCATCAGCAAGCGGGCGGACGCCGAAGAGATGGAGTTGGTCGACTTCGCCGTCGACATCGACGTATCCGCAGACATCTCGCCGTGGATGCGCCCGTCCCTGGGCGACTGGCTCAACAACAAGCGGGACCAGTTCGACCACATCATCATCCTGAAGATCGACCGCATCGCGCGGTCGGTCCGCCACCTCTCGGACATCATCGAGTGGTGCGAGGCGAACGGTAAGGGCCTGATCTCCTGCGAGGAGGGTTTCGACCTCGCGAAGCCATGGGGCAAGACCATTGCCAAGATCCTGGCCGTGGTCGCAGAGGCGGAGCTGGACGCCATCAAGGCCCGTAACAAGGCATCTCGGGAGACCATGCGGAAGACCGGCCGCTGGCCGGGTGGCCTTGTCCCGTTCGGTCGCCGGTCGGTCAAGGGTGAGGACGGTTTCACGCTAGAACTCGACCCGACGTACGGACCCGTGCTGATCGAGATGATCCGGCGTTTCGTCAAGGAGCCCAACTTCTCGGCCGTGGCCGACTGGCTGAACGAGGAAGAAGTCCCTACCGCCCAGGACATCGCTCGTATGCGTGCTGCGGCCGGTGAGAGCACGACACGGCTGGCCGCCCCGAAGCCGCGGGGAAGCAGGTGGACGCCGACAACGGTCCAAGCTGTGCTGACGAGTCGCTCACTTCTTGGCGAGTACGTGCGCGCCAACGGAACCGTGGTCCGAAACGACGACGGCTCGCCGGTCACGAGGTCGGCTCCGGTGCTGAACGAGGAGGAGTGGGCAAGGCTGTCGGAGGCCGTGGCCTCGGTCAAGTACAAGAAGCAGCAGGGGTCGACCTCCCCCACGGTCGGCGTGACGTTCTGCCTCCAGTGCAAGAGCCCGATCTACTACGTCAAGGGCGACCCGTCCAGGAGCAAGCGCGAGCGGTACCGCTGCCACGGAAACAAGAGCAAGGGCATCAAGGCATGCCCGAAGCAGACCTTTTGGGCCGAGGACCTTTACCCGTGGCTTGAATCGTCTCTGTTGGGGGAGATCGGTCACCTCACCAGGATGGAGTCCAAGACGACGGTGGACGACAGCCGAGCGGCGAAGCTCGCAGTCATCGACGGGAAGATGAACCAGCTCAACAAGGAGTTCCAGCAGGGCGAGATGAACGCCACGGCGTACGCGTCACAGATGACCACCCTCGCCCAGGAGCGGGAGAAGATCACTACCCAGGACGGGCCGAAGCCGGTGACGGTGTGGACCTCGACGGGAGAGAGCTACAGCGAGTGGTGGTACCGGTCGACCGTCGATGAGCGCCGGGAGTTCCTGAAGAAGCACGGGGTGAAGGCGTACTTCAGGACCGATGTTCTCGCCATCGATCCTGGGGGCCTGATCGACAACCTTCGGCAACAGGGCACCGAATGGTGGGATGCGCCGTCCAAGCCGTCCCAAGTCTGGCAGCCGATCGAACCCCTGTGGGGGTTCGGAAACGCCCCTGCCGAGAAGCCTTCGACGCTCACAGGGGTGGAGTGGGAGATCGTCAGCCGCTGGGAGGACTTTGAGGCGGAACGCGCGGCAAGGGCCGAAGACGAGGCAAAGGAAGCAGAGGGAGCCGGGAAGATGCCGACTCAGGTCTGACTGAGCGAGCGAGGAGGCCCCCGACCGCGGGGGCCTTTCCCGTTCCTGTGCCCTGTAAGATGCGCTGCCAGGTCGCCGCCGTCGCTCCCGACCGCACGAGACCGAGTCCAGTGCCTCACGCCCTGGGCGCTCACCTGTGAAGAAGACCGTGCCAGCCGTGGCCGGTCCACCCCCGCGAAGAAAGGGAGGCACATGTCCCGCCGTCCGGCGGGGGTCACTGGCGCACGCTGCGCCACACAGGGAAGGGAGCCACACATGATCGTGGAGCGCACCAAGGCAGGGCTTGCCGCAGCCAAGGCGCAAGGCAAGGTGGGCGGTCGCCCCAAGGCCATGGACGCGAGGATGATCAGCCAGGCGCAGGCATTGAAGGACGAGGGCAAGAGCTACGGGGCCATCGCCAAGGCGCTTGGAGTGGGGCAGGCGACCGTCTACCGGGCGCTTACCGGCACGGCCGGATGAGACCCGCCAGCCCGAAGACAGCGCTTGAGACAGGCGCACAGAGACACAGGTAGGCCCCCCGGCATCGAGTCGGGGGCCTCTGCCATGCACGGGCCTGCGTCGCCCTCTGAGTGGCCAAACGATGCCGACCCCTGCCGACTACGGGGGAAGTCGACAGGGGCCAGCACAGGGGCGCGTGGTCGCTCATGCTGCGCCCCTTCCGGCGCACCTAGGTGCAGGGTGCTTGCCGTCCCTCGGTGTGCCGGGGGTCTGCCGGTCACTCGTCCCGGGCCACCGTCGCGAACGACGTGCAGATACGTCGGAAGCCCTTGTGTCCGCTCCGGCCTGCGTGGCTCATGCACTCCACGTCGACCGCCGCGCCGTCCGTCGACGGCTGCGCCGTCCAGTCGCACCACAGGCACTCCGCCTCGAAGGTCACTTCAGTGTCCGGGTGCTGCGTGATCCGGTGCTTCACGTACCGCAGGACGGCGCGGCTAGGCATCGCTGCCCGACTCCCGTGCTGCGCTGCCAGATGCCGACGCAGGCACACGTTCGCATCCGTCACCGCGCTGTGGTCGAACACAGAGCGGGCGTTCTGGCGACGCACCGCGAACCCGAGGCACACCGAACAGCCGGGCACGGGCGCAGGCTCCCGCACAAAGGGCGAGAGTGTGGAGCCCTTCTGTCTGCGTGCCGCCATTCGCAACCTCCCCGCCGTGGGCCTTCCGTGGCAATCAATGATCCACCGTGGATTGGCAAGAGAGCGCAGTTATTCGCGTTGTCGGGTAAAGATCACGAGCGGAATTGCCTGGCCCACTCGGACAGTCGCTCCCTGGCTTGCTCCCCGAACAAGGCGTAGCCGTCATATACGGCGAACTCATCCAGGTATGCCGACACGTCCCGACGATCCCGGAACACCATCGCCCCTGTCGACGTCTCAACCGTTGCTATCCGAGTGTCGTAGACAGTGAAGGTATTCAACGGGCACACCGGCATGTGGCCCCGTAGAGGGATGATCCCGAGGCGCACATTCGGCAGGAGGTTCACGGACGTCAGCCGGTCAATCTGCATGGCCATGGCCGAGGCAGGAAGAAATGGCCACCTGACGGCTTGCTCGGTCAGAATGAACGTGAACCGCTTCGACGTGTCGTAAAGGACCGCCTGCCGCTCCAGCTTCTTTGCGATGGCCTTGCTGTGATCGCCGGGGATGCCGGCAAGGCTTGCCCTCACGTATTCGGGTGTCGCGAGTAGGCCCGTCACCATGGACAGCAGGAAGTACCGGAACTCTGTAGAGGACTTCTCGAACCCTGCTAGTGTCTCGTGATCCTGTCGGCATTACTTGATCTTGCGTGTCTCGTTCTCCTGGCATGGAGCTCTCTGTGGAACAGGCCACCGAGCTGCGGGAGTTGGTAAGCAGTCGGGACGTTCCCGCGGATATCGCCACGCGGGGCCGGATCGTCTTGTGGGCGGGTGAGGGGCGCCGTCGCAAGGACATAGCCGAGCTGCTTGGCGTATCGCTGCCGACGGTGGATCGCTGGAAGCGTCGTTATGCCAAGCAGGGCCTGGCCGGGCTGGAAGGTGACCGTCCTGGTGGTGCACGGGAACAGGTGCCGGCGCGGGTGCGGGCCCGGGTGATTGCGCTGACGCGCATGACGCCGCCGGACGGCACGGGGCTTTCGCACTGGTCCACACGGGAGTTGGCGAAGTACCTGGAGCGGACCGAGAACATCACCGTGTCCTGGCACTACATCGCGCGCGTCTGGCGGGAGGAGAGCCTGAAGCCGCACCGCAGCGGTACTTTCAAGATTTCCAAAGACCCCGCGTTCGCGGAGAAGGTGGCCGATGTGATCGGCCTGTATCTGGCCCCGCCGGGCGGCGCGGTGGTCCTCTCGATCGACGAGAAGACGCAGATCCAGGCGCTGGACCGGACCCAGCCTGTGCTGCCGGTCGCCTTCGCGGCGAGCGAGAAGCGCACCGCCGACTACGTCCGGCACGGCACCACGAACCTGTTCGCCGCTCTGAACGTGACCACCGGCGAAGTGCTCGGCGAGTGCAAGCCGACCCGGAACGGCAAGGATTTCCTGGCCTTCTTGAAGAAGGCTGTGAAACCGCATGCCGGGAAGGACATCCATGTCGTCCTGGACAACCTCTCGACGCACACCACCCCGGAGGTCAAGGAGTGGCTGTCGAAGAACCCGCAAGTCCACTTCCATTTCACTCCCGTCGGCTCCTCGTGGCTGAACCAGATCGAGATCTGGTTCGGAATCCTGACCCGGCAGTCCATCCGCCGCGGCACGTTCTCCAGCGTCAACGTCCTGATCAAACAGATCCGCGACTACATCAACTCCTGGAACACGACGGCGACACCGTTCACCTGGACCGCGACGGCCGGCGAGGTCCTCGCGAAGGTCCGACTCGTCGCGACCAACGTGAAGAAACTTGTCAATAACAACTCGAACTGACATGAACAGGATCACGAGAAACTAGCTCGTTCTGCTTCTTTTCCAGACCCGTACGGCGCTGCGACCACACGTCTTGCCACTCAGTGTTGGCGATGCGAGTGAGGGCCTCCACCTGCGAGACAAGCTCAGGCGGGGCGTCCAGCGCCCGAAGGATCAGCTCCACGTCGACAAGGCTCGGCGTCAGCTTCGCACTCTCGATGTTGCTGACCTTTGTCTGAGACATGTTGCAACGCTTAGTACTCCAGCTGTAGATCGTGATCTTGCTGGTGGGGCCTGGTAGGGGTACGGGTACGGCCACCGTTGATCATCGTGACTTGTGTGGAGTAA
>NZ_JBSGZO010000093.1:0-23373 GCF_053611045.1 Streptomyces sp. NPDC054841
GGTACGAGAGCCAGGGACGATCTCATGGGCCGAAGGAATGAGCCGCCGCGGTTGCCCAAAGGCAGCTTCGCGGCCTGGAGCCGCGACCGGCTGGCAATGGCGCGCCGTGGCGCTGAAGAGTGTGGGGACGTCTGGCAGCTGGAGCCGGGTGTCTACGTAGCCGCTGCGGCCGGGCCGTGTGAAGCAGTCCTGCGCCGCGCGCAGGACTTCCCCAAGGCATCCTCGCCTCTCTTCCCGCCGTTGAAGCGGTCGAGCGGAGCACCAACACCCGAGGAGCGTGCGTACGCTCACGCCGCCCGCATGCGCGGACTACGTGCGCAGGCGGTTGCAGCCCGGATCGGTGAGATTGCGCCCCAGACCGCTCGATTTGCTGACCAGTGGCCCACGGGCCATGACGTCGAGATTCTGCCCCCGGTCCGGCACGCCCTGGCAGAGATCGGCGTGAGCTACCTCTTCTCCGAAGACGCTCCCACCCTGCTGCCCTATGCCTCACAGCTCTTCCTGGCCCGGGAGGCGCTCGTACGCCCCTCGCGTTGGGTATGGCCACGCTGGATCCCCACACCGGCACGGCGGTTCCGCACACGGCAGCAAGTCGCCTTCACCGACGCTTTGCGGCCCATCGTCCGCCGACGTCTTTCATCGGGCCGGCTCGGTGACGACATGCTGGGACAGATGCTCCGGCCCTCCCCGCACTACGGCCTACTGCCGGAAGAGGCCGTCCTCGACACTCTCCCCGGAATCACCGTCGCCACCTTCGAGACCCCTTCCCGGGCAGCCGGATGGATCCTGCTCCAACTGGCTCGGCATCCCCAGGCAGCGGGCCGCGTGGCGGCCGAAGCCGCCTCGCTGCCCGCGGACCCGGCCGCGACGACCAGCACCCACCTCCGCAGCCTGCAATACACCCAGGCACTGGTAAGTGAGGTGCTCCGGCTGTACCCCCCGAGCTGGCTGCTGACCCGGCGCGCCCCGCGACAGACTCAGCTCGCCGACTACACCATCGACGCCGGGTCCACCGTTCTCGTCTGCCCTTACACCGCCCACCGCGACGCACGGGAGTATTCCGAGCCGGACCAGTTCCAGCCCGAGCGCTGGCTCGATGATTCGGGCTCGCCGGCGAAACCCGGGGTCTTCCTCTCCTTCGGTACCGGGCCGCATGGCTGCGAGGGAGCCGCTCTGGCCATGGCGATGCTGACGCTCCTGACTGCGCAGACCGCCCGCTGCTACCACTTGAGCGAGCCGCCCGGACCGGAACCCAGCTACCAGGTCACCACCCTCGAAGGTCTCGCAACTGTCGGCTTGCGCCTGCGCGCCACCTTGCGCGACTGAAGGCAGTCCTGCTTTCGGTGGCAGGCCGCCTCCACCAGCGAACAGCGAACGTTGACAAAGTTCGAGTACCGTTCCGCACACGCCTGGATGACCAGCTCATGGTTCGCTCATCGTGTGTCGCTGGTCGAACTCGTTGCCGAGCATGCCCATCATGACGAGGTCATGGTGTCGGCCTGCGAAGAAAACGTGTTCCCGCAAGCGCCCCTCCTCGGTGAAGCCGAGCCGACGAAAAAGTGCCAGCGATGCGTCGTTGTGGGCGAAGATCGCTGCCAAGCATTTGTGATAGCGCCGCTCGGCAAACATGAAGCGCAGCAGCAGCACTACGGCTTCTGCCGCGTAGCCCTTGCGCCGGTAGTCAGCACCGATCGCGACATCAACCTCGAACCAGCCTGAACGAGGGCCGGTGCGATGCGAGCCGACTGTGCCAACCAGCTCTCCCGCGGCCGTGGCTTCGACTGCCAACCGGAAGCGGTCGTCATCGCACTTGGCAACGGCTTGCTCCTTCGCCCAGGCACGGTAGCTCTCGGCGGACCGCGGCAGATCCAGCCGGCTCCCTCGCCGCCCGTCATCGTCGGCGAATCGCATGAACGCTGTCCAGTCGTCGGGCTCGATAGCGCGTAGGCGTACCCGATTACCAGTCCAGGACGATGCCATGCCCTATTTGATCACGCTGCTGTGCGCGCGAGGCTGAGAGGCACACCGAGGCAGGTGTTGCCCGCCACGCTCTGTCTCACCGCTGATCGTCGTCCTCGTCGGGAGCAGCGGGGTCGCGCAGCGGGCGCAAGCCCGACTGTGTCGGAGGGCCGGTATCGGTGCCGCTGTTACGCTGATTCTCTGACGGTATTCCGGCGCACCGTGCCACACGGTTTCCGTCGAAAAGGCAATCCAAAAGAGCGCCGTTTACGTAACCAAAATGCAGCCGCAACCAGGGATACGTCCCCAGTCAGGCGCCGATCGCCTCAGCCGCGATGATCAATTCTTTCCATGGAGACCCGACGAGCGCGGTGCACCCCCTCGCACTTCGCAGGGGTGGGCACCGGCCGGATCCTCCCTCGTTGCGCGCCGGAGTGGCGCCGGTTTGAGGGTCTGCAGCTCCCACTCCCTGTGGAGGTCGGGGTGAAAGTTGTCGTTGATCTTTCCCGATGTGAGGGTTATGCGCAGTGCGCGTTCCTGGCTCCGGAGGCGTTCCGGATGCACGGTGAGGAAGCGCTCATGTACGACCCGGACCCTGACGACGCCCGGCGCGACCAAGTGCTACGCGGCGCGGCGGCCTGTCCGGTCCAGACGATTCTGGTCGACCAGCTGGAGGCGCGGCACCCACCGGCGGAGGCGTCGCCGTCATGACCAGTGCCGACAACCTGCGTGCGTTCAAGCGTGATGGCCGCATCGTGGTCGTCGGGGCTTCGCTGGCGGGGCTGCGGGCCGCGGAGGCTCTGCGCGACGAGGGTTTCACCGGATCGTTGACGATGATCGGTGACGAGTTGGGCGAGCCCTATGACCGGCCTCCCCTGTCCAAGCAAGTACTGGCCGGGTGGGTGCCGGCCGGGGGCACCACTTTGCCCCGCCGTCGTGGCATCGATGCGGAGTGGCTGCTGGGCGTGCCCGCCAGCGGGCTGGACCTCGCGACGAACCACGTGCGTCTCGCCGACGGACGCGAGGTTCCCTTCGACCGGGTGCTGATCTCCACCGGGGTACGGGCCCGGCCGTGGTTCGTCGAGACCGAGGCGGCCCTGGAGGGCGTGTTCGTCGTACGGACGCGCGAGGACGCCGAGGGCCTGCAGCGGGCCCTCGCCGCCGGGCCCTCCCGCGTACTGGTCATCGGCGCGGGCTTCACCGGCTCCGAGATCGCCTCCATCTGCCGTGAGCGGGACATCCCGGTGACCGTCGCCGAACTCGCGCCGGCCCCACTGGTCGGGGCGCTCGGCGCCATGATCGGCGAGGTTGCGGCCGACATGCAGCGCGCTCATGGTGTCGACCTGCGTTGCGGTGTCAAGGTCGCCCGACTGGAGGGCGACGCGCAGGGGCGGTTTCGCCGTGCTCACTTCGACGACGGCAGCACCGTCGACGCCGATGTGGCGGTGGTGGCACTCGGGAGCATCCGCAACACCGAGTGGCTGCGGGAGTCGGGACTGGCGGCCGGCGTGTGGGGAATCGCCTGTGACACAGGTTGCCGCGCCCTCGACATCAATGGCCGCGTCACCGACGACGTCTTCGCCGCGGGAGACGTGGCACGTTGCCCGAACCCCATCTACGAGTACCGGCTCATCTCGCTGGAGCACTGGGCCAACGCCGTGGAGCAGGCCGAGATCGCGGCGCACAACATGGTCAGCGCCCAGGCGGACCACTGGCCCCACCTGTCCATTCCGGTGTTCTGGTCCATCCAGTTCGGCGTCAACATCAAGTCCGTCGGTATGCCGACCTTCGCCGACGAGGTGGCCGTCACTCAGGGATCGGTGTCCGACCGCCGCTTCGTCGCCGCATATGGCTATCGGGGCCGCGTCACGGCTGCCGTGAGCTTCAACAACGGCAAGTGGCTGGACCACTACCGGCAGCTGATCGAGACGGCCGCACCTTTCCCGCCGCCCTGCCCCACGCCGGACCAGCCGGCCGACATGAAACCGGTGCCCGTCGACTTCCCCGGCCCCGCCCTGCTCGCGCAGGGCGCCACGGTGGTCGTCACAGGCCATGACCCGGGTGAGCGCAGCGTCATGGCCGTGCACCAGCATCGACAGGAGGAAGGCCAGACGACCACGACCGGGACGCCCGGCACGCTCCAACGGATCTTCGACTACTCCGCCCGGGCCGACCCCTACCCGCTGTATGCCGAGTTGCGCAAGACGCCGGTGGCTCGGCAGGAGGACGGCAGCTACGTCATCAGCACCTACCGCGAGATCACGGACGTACTGAATGACCCGCATCTGAGTTCCGACGTGCGCAATCTGTCGCGCCCGATGCCCTCGGTCGAGGGAGGCGCCGCGTCGTCGTTCATCCACATGGACTCGCCCGAGCACGATCGCCTTCGGCGTATGGCGACGCGTCACTTCGGCCCCCCGCACACCCCTGGGCTGGTGACCGGACTTGAAGACTTCCTGACCACCACCGTCGGCAGCCTGATCGACGATTTGGCGGGCAAACAGCAGATCGACGTCGTCGACGATTTCGCCTTCCCGTTCCCCGTAACCGTGATCTGTCACCTGCTCGGCGTGCCACGCGAGGACGAGCCGAGGTTCCACCTCTGGGTGAACGACATCATGAACTCGGTCGACTACGACCCCAAGGAGAAACTGGACAAGGGCGTGCAGGCCCGCAAGGACTTGCGCCAGTGCCTCGGCGAGCTGGTGGAACAGCGCCACGGCCGGCCGGGCGACGACCTGCTGTCACGGCTGGCCAACGATGACGGGCCCGACGGTCGGATGGCCGACGCCGAAATCGTCGCCACCGCCAAAGTGCTCCTCATCGCCGGCCATGAGACCATCGTCAACCTCATCACCAACGGCATGCTGACGCTGCTGCGCCACCCACAGGTGCTGCAGCGGCTGCGTGACGAACCGGACCTGATCGTGCCGCTGGTGGAGGAACTGCTGCGCTACGAGCCCCCCGTGCACATCATCCCCTGGAGGGCGGCATACAGCGACATCACCGTCGCCGACACCACCATCCCCAAGGGCTCCCAGATCATGCTCATGCTGGCCTCGGGCAGCCGCGATCCGAACCGCTTCCACGATCCCGACCGTTTCGACCCCGACCGGCGTGACAACCAGCACCTCGGGTTCGGCAGCGGCATCCACCTGTGCTTCGGCGGCCCGTTGGCCCGCCGGGAAACCCAGATCGCGCTGACGGAGCTGGTACGCCGACTCGACCGACCCAGGCTGGTCACCGACCCTCCGCAGTACCGGCCCAGCCCCGTTCTTCGGGGTCCGATCCATCTGGACATCGAGCAGGGTGACGGTTGACGCGGCAGCCGAGGGCAGTTGCAAGGTCGCGCCGCGGACGGCCCGGCCAGCTCTGCCCGCCCGCCGAGAGCCTCCCGCTATCCAAAGGACTGCGCCCTACCCGTCGGCTTTGTCCCGGTCATCTTCGAAGACGAAGAGTGGTTTGCCGCCATGTGCGGGTGCTTCGGCGAGCGCGATGGCTTCGGTGAAGCGTTCGAGCGGGAACGGTTGGCCTTGGGGGATGCTCAGCACCTCATCGGCGACGAGATTGCGAACCTCGGACAACGCGCGCAGCGCATCCGCAGGTGAAGCAGTGCCGAACCAGCGGTTCAGCCAGAAGCCACGGACTGCTTTGGTCTCGTAGATGAGCGAGCGTGCCTGCAGCGGGATCGTCAGCGCTGCCGGGTCGGTCTGCCGATGGGTGGAGAGCGCGCCGTAGACCACGACCTCTCCTCCCGGAGCCAATGCCTGGGACACCTGGGCACCCACGTGGCCCGCGACGCAGTCGATGGCCTTGTGCACGCCGGCCGGTCCTGCAAGCTCAGCCACACGCTGCAACAGGTCCTCGTCCTCAGTGCAAATGACCTCGTCGCCACCGAGCGCCTTGATCTCCTCGACGGCAGCGCGCCGCCGCACGACATTGATCGTGCGAATACCCAGATGCCTGGCCAGCTGAATGACGAGTCGGCCGACGGTGGAGCCCGCGGCTGTCTGCAACAACCATTCACCCTGCTGTACGTCGAGTTCGCGAGTCACCAGGAGCAGCGCGGTCAACGGGTTGACGGCGAGTTGACAGGCGCTGGAGTCGCTCAGACGATCGGGGACCGGCAGAAGCCTTTGTGTATCGGCAACGAGGTATTCCTGCCAAGTACCGGCCACACGCGGCCCGGGTACGGCAGGGACAGCAGCGACCACCACGCGCTCGCCAATCTTCAGTCCCTCAGTGTCCGGGCCCAGCGCCTGAACACGGCCCACGCATTCCATGTGACCCCCCACAGTGGGAAATTCGGGGGAGAAACCGTAGCGGCCACGCAGCACATGCAGATCGCTGGCGTGAATCGGAGTCGCCTTCACACGGATCAACGCCTGACCGGATCCTGGCGTGGGAACAGGCCTGGTTTCCAGCCGAAGGACATCACTCGGCTCGCCAACCTTTTGGGCTACGAGCGCGCTCATGGATTGCGGCGTGGGCATGAGATCTCTCCTTCAGTCGCGCTCGGCGTCGGCCGACGGGGCAGCGAGTTTGCGATCGGCTCACCACGCGCCTTCGACGCGTAGTCGTCGACGAATCCATTCTCTCCGTACTCACCGACGTAGACGAAGTGCTGGTGCTCGTAGAGGGTGCGCGCATAGGCCGGCACCGTGCGAACGTCCTCGGCGCCATGCACGATCCCGCTCGGAACCGAGCTCTCCATCGTCATATCGTCGGCAAGGTTGTCCAGCCAAGGGGGTATTAGTCCGTGTGCTCCCGCGAGGGGTCACCACTGCCCAGATACGTAGGTGTCGTCTTGTCGGTCATTTTCCAGTCGTTCCAGTAGGGATCCAGCTCTTGCTTCGTCATGTCCTTCAATTCCAAGGCCTTCGACGCCTGTCCGGACCGGATCCTCCAGCCCTGACTTGCCACGTCTGAATAGGGCTGCAAAGCTGAAAGGTGACCAGCCCCCGGACTGGCCCGGAGGCTTGGAAGCGTGGCGCGCTCGTCGTTCTCAGGCGTCCAGCCAGCTCCGTCGGTCGCGGGCAACGCTGTACAGCCGCTCTACCTGTGGCGCGTCGAGGACGCCGGCCAGTGGTCCGAGGGCGGCGACTTGGCGTTCCCGGTAGACGCGCACCTCCAGCTGTGTGGCGACGACGTCCAGGCTGGTCACTCCGACAAAGACGAGGACCGACTCGACCGGCACCGTGAAGTCACAGTGCGCTTCCAGCACACGTTGAACCCGCCTCGCTTCAGCACGGCTCTTCAGCGCGTGCGGTTGCGGCTTCCCATGGTTGACCCTGACCATGTCGTCGCCGACCCACACCGCCTTGTCCGGGTGGTGCTTGGTGTTGATGGTGAAGACTCCGCCGGGGCCGATCAACAGGTGATCGATGTCCACGTCGCGTGGCAGCGGAATCGAGTGCAGGACACGCCACCCTTGCCGAGACAAGCGGTTCAGCTCGGATCCAACTCGTTTCTCGCCTGCTAGTCCCGTTCGCCACGGCTTCCACTCGCTCGGGCGACGCAGCAGCCAGTCCAGAACCCGCTCAAGAGGTCCATGGCCGGACTTGTCCAGGAGCTCCCGCAAGGCGGCACCAGGTCGGTTGGACGCGAGGTCATGCTCAGGCGTCAGCGTGGGCAAGGAGGGCGGGCTCGGGAGCACGGGTTCGGCCGGCACAGGGGCCACTCCGTACGGTGCGAGTGCGTCCAGGGCAGCTTGGCGGTACTTGGGATCAACGATCGTGACCTCACCGGTCCGGCGATCGAGCCATGCGACCGCGGTACCGTCCGGCAGATTCGCGTAGAGCCGGTCATGCCCGAAGCGCTTCCACGAGGTAACGCGTAACCCTGACACCGAACCCCCCGTGTCCGTAACAACGTTGACGCCATCGCAACAGTGAAACCGGCAACTCGGCAAGAGCGCCCCTGCAGTGGAGCGTTCCCTACGTCATCAAGGCGCAGCGAGCCTGGCGGCGAAGGTGTCCAGAACTTCGTTCAGCGATCAACCGCGTTCCCCACCCCCAGGCGTACGGGCATGCAGTCGCGCCATGCTCGAGAGCTTGTTCTACTGAGGAAACAGGGCAGAAGAGGTGATTCGGGAGAGGTGGCCATGTTGCGAGCCATGCGGTCCACGGCAGCCTCCGCGACGACGTCCCTACGATCGGGCACTCTGGCTTCCTCCATCCTCCTGGTCGCCGGTGCCGTCATCGCAGGCACTGGGGACGGCGAGGGGACAACGCCCGGGGCCGAGTCCCCCACCGCATCCGCATCCGCATCCGCATCCGCGAGCCCACGCGCCTCCCTGCCCGACTCGCTCACCGAGCAGAAGCTGAGCTGGAAGGCCTGCCCGGCCCCCACGACCCTGCAGGGCGCGGATGCCGGAGCGCCGGGAAAGCTGCCGGACGGCACGCCCTGGGAGTGCGCCACCCTCAAGGTCCCGCTCGACTACGCCGATCCGGGCGGCGACACCATCGAGCTGGCGCTGATCCGCGCGAAGGCGCGCCCGCAAGACGGTCAGGAGCGCATCGGTTCACTCGTCTTCAACTTCGGCGGCCCCGGAGCGTCCGGCGTTTCCGCCCTCCCCCAGTTCGTGAAGGACTACCGCGGTCTGCACGGCCGCTACGACCTGGTGAGCTTCGACCCGCGCGGCGTCGGCGCCAGCGCGCCCGTGCGCTGTCTGGACGACAAGGCCACGGACGCCGCGTACGCGCTCGACGGCACCCCTGACAACGACAAGGAGCTGAAGGCCGCTCTCGCGCTCTCGGACAAGGTCACGGCGGCCTGCGAAAAGAACTCGGGCAAGGTCCTTCCGCACGTAGGCACGACCAACGCGGCCCGCGACATGGACCTGCTGCGCCAGGTCCTCGGCGATGACAAGCTCCACTACTTCGGCACCTCGTACGGCACCGAACTCGGCGGGGTCTACGCCCACTTGTTCCCCGAGAACGTGGGCCGGGCCGTCTTCGACGCCGTCGCCGATCCCACCGGGGACCCGTTGCAGCAGTCCCTCGACCAGACCAAGGGCTTCCAGCTCGCTCTGGACAACTACTTGGAGGACTGTGCGTGGCAGCCGGGCTGTCCGACCGGCAGCAGCGTCGAGGAGGGTCGTAAGAAGATCACTGACCTGCTGAAACGGCTCGACACGGAGCCGCTGCCCACGGACGACGGCCGCGAGCTGACCCAGGCCCGTGCGGAAGCCGGCATCAGTCTGGCGCTCTACTCCCAGGACTTCTGGCCCGACCTGACGCAGGCCTTGGCGGAAGCGGAGCAGCAGAAGACCGGGAACGTGCTGCTCTACCTCTCCGACCTGTACATGCAGCGCGACTCCAACGGCCACTACAGCAATCTGTTTCCCGCCCTCACGGCGATCTACTGCGCGGACACCGAGCAGCGCTACACGGTCGACGACGTGAAGGCGAAGCTGCCCGAGTTCCGCAAGGCATCCCCCGTCTTCGGTGAGTCCGCGGCCTGGTCCCTGGTCGGGTGCGCCGGCTGGCCGGTCAAGGGCGAGCACGAGGACCCTCAGGTCGCCGCCCAGGGGTCCGCACCGATCCTCCTTGTCGGCAACACCGGCGACCCGGCCACGCCGTACGAGGGAACCCGGCGGATGGCCGACGAGCTCGGCGAGGACGTCGGCGTCGAGCTCGTCTACCAGGGGCAGGGGCACGGGGCGTACGGGACCAGCACCTGTGTGACGAACGCGGTGAACGCCTATCTGCTCGACGGCAGGATGCCGAAGGACGGCACGGTCTGCGAGTAGCGGCGCGGACCGGTGGGGCTGGCGGCACGGGCCGATCACCCGCCGGCCGGACGGGGAAGCCCCAGAGGGCCAGAGGAACCGCTCACCGCGTCACTCCGTTCACCGCATGTGGTGACCTCGCCGGTCATGCGGCCGAAGGTGGACGGAGCAGGAACACGCGGAAGGGGTGCCCTCCCCAACAGCGTGAGGGCACCCCAAGGACGGTCAGCGGTAGTCGTGGCGGTTGTGACCCCAGTGGTGACCGTGGTGTCGGTTATCCCAGTGGTGACCGTGGCGCCGGTTGCCCCAGTGGCGACCGTGGTGCCGGTGACCCCCGCGGTGCTGGCCCCAGCGGTCATCGCGGCCGTAGCGGTCGTCGCGGTCGTCGCGGTCGCCGCGCCCGTAGTCGTCACCACGGTCGTGTCCGCGGTCGTGACCGCGGTCGTGACCACGGTCGTGACCACGGTCGTACGTGGCCTGAGGCGCCACCGAAGGCGCAGAGGTGGCAGCGCTGGCGCCAGTGGCACCGCCCAGCAGGACGGCGGCCGCGACGCCCAGCGCGGCGGCAAAACGGGAAACCCGCATTCCGTGCTCCTTTCACGGCAGGTGCCTGATGCGCCTGCCTGGGTCGGACAGGTCGATGTTTGCATCCGAAATGCACCATTGAGTCCGAATCATCACCAAAGACACCCCATGTAACGAAAAGTCGTTAGTTCGGGAACCGACGCCCGGCACGTCGACGTCACGCGCGCGCGTACGGACGGGTGACCCGCCCCCTGCCGGTGTTGTCGTGGGCAGGGGTTGTGGGCTTGCGGAAGCCTGCGCTTGGCCCGGCCTTGAGGGGGCCTGTTGCCGTCGCGGAAGGTCTCACGTCTCCGTTCGCCGGGTTGACCCGTGGTGGTCGCAGCGACGACGGAACAGCGCGCGGTACTCCCTCGGCCGCCGGCCCGTGTGTCTGGCGAAGATGCCGCTGAACGTCCCAGGATCGCGGTACCCGACGTCGGCGGCGATGCTCGCGACGGTCCTGTCGGTCGTCTCCAGCAGGTGTCTGGCTCGACGCACCCGGACCGTCTGCAGGTAGGCGAGTGGTGTCTCGCCGGCTTCGTCGCCGAAGCGACGGAGCATGGTTCTCGTGCTCACGTGGAACTCCCGGGCGAGGGTGGGCAGGTCATAGCGGGACTTGAGGTTCTGGTCGAGCCACCGCTTGACGCTGAGCGAGAACTCCCTGCCCACCGTGGGTATGAGCTCCGAGTCGACGTAGGGAGCCTGCGTGGAACGTGCATCGTCGACAAGCGCGATACGCGCGGTGCTACGGGCGACGCGAGGGCCGTCGTGCTCGCGGATGAACTGCAGCGCGAAGTCGTACATGGCACTGAAAGCCGCTGTGGTCGTCACCCCCCGGTCGGTCACGACCAGGCTCTCCGGGCGGAGGCGCACGTCGGCGTACCGGCGGGCGAACCGATCCGCGAACAGCCAGGACGTGGTCGCTTCGCGCCCGCCGAGCAGCCCGGCTTCGGCGACCAGGAAGGCGCCCACGCAGATCGATACGACAGCGGTCCCCGAGGCCGCCTGCGATCGGATCGACGCCACTTCCGGTCCCAGGTTCGCGAGTGTCGCGTCGAGATCGAGCGTGGGCGAAAGCTCGAAGCCCGGCACGATCAGGACGTCCACCGGGCGAACCGCCGAGACGTCGAGGACCGAGCCGCCGGACGCGATCACACGCCGCCGGGGTGAGATGACCGACGCCTCGTAGGCGGGCTGAACCGACCCTTGCGCCGCGGCGACGTGAGTTGCCATCGCCAGGAGGTCGGGGACTCCGAACACCTCCGACGCGAAGCAGCCGGGGTAGGCCAGAACACCAACTCGCAGCGGACTCACGCGGCCCCTCCGGCGTCTCTGAACGGGTGGCGATATTACCGGTGAACGGGTGGCGGTATTACCGGGATACGTGGCGATGCCGCCGCTTCCCAGGAGGGCGGCCGCTCATCATCATCTCGGTCATGACAATCATGCGAGGACAGAACGACCCCTTGGACGACTTCTCGCGGAGAGCCGTCAGCGTCGATGACGTCGACAAGACCGTGTACGTCGCCGGGTCTGGACCGGCAGTCATCCTCATGCCCGAGATGCCGGGTATCAGCCCCGACGTCGCGCGGTTCGCGCGTTGGGTGCGTGATGCCGGATTCTCTGTGTACCTGCCCTCTCTGTTCGGCGTCGACGGCGCCTATCCGCTCGCCGAGGCACGCGAGACGATCGTTCGACGCGCGTGTGTCAGCGCCGAGTTCCGGGCGTTTGCCGGTGGCGGCACCAGCCCCGTCGTCACATGGCTGCGCGGCCTAGCTCGCCTGGCACACGCCGAGCGCGGCGGGCCCGGCGTCGGCGCCGTCGGCCTGTGCTTTACCGGCAACTTCGCCTTGACCATGGCGCTCGAACCCGCTGTCATCGCACCAGTGGTCAACCATCCGTCGCTTCCGCTCGACGATCCCGGCGGGTTGGAGATCAGCGACGAAGACGCTGCTGCCGTGGCTGAACGCGTGGCGCGAGACGGATTGAAGGTTCTCGCCTACCGCTTCGACGACGACAGGTGGTGCACCGGCCGGCGGTTCGCGGCCTACCGAGCGCTGCTCGGGGACGCATTCGACGGCCGCGTACTCAAAGCCGGGACGGCGAACACGAACCCTCCGCCGTTCTTCCGTGACGTCGTCGGCTGCGCCCACAGCGTCGTCACGGCACACCTCGTCGACCAGGACGGTCACCCCACCGTGCAGGCCCGGAACGAGATCATCGCCTTCCTGGCCGAGCGGCTCGCGACGCGGCCGGAATGAGCCCTTGTAGGTCGCCGGAGGGGACGGATCTTCTTACCCAGCCGTACGGCTCTTCTCTGTGATCGAGCCACGACTGTCCGTAAAATGTGGCGTGTGACACGCCTGTGACAGTCGGCGGACGCCGTCGTGAAGTCGCCCCCGCAGTCTTTTAAAAGAGGGCAAAACGCAGCATTCGGGCATAAGCCCCTGCTTCCGAGGGTGTGAGCAGTGATGACCGGGCCGATCCGCCGGAGGGAATCCCATGAGCCTCGCACTCGCCACGCCGTACGCCGAAGCCCCCGCACCCGCGCTGGCTCCGCGTGAGCAGGAGACGCTGCGGCACATCGCCGCCGGACGCACCTACCTGCAGACGGCCCGCCACATGGGGCTCTCCAAGCACACCGTCGACGCCTACCTCCGCCGCATCCGGGCCAAGCTCAACATCAACACCACGGCAGAACTCACCCGACTGGCCGTCTCCCTCGGCCTGTGACACCGCACCGGCCTGTGACACTCCACGCCCGGCCCCGCCAGAGTGATGTGCATGTGCGTCCACAGCCGTGAAGCGCCTACAGGCACTCAGTGCGCACCCGTCGCACGCGGGGCGCGGCGGATGCCCGGGTTGACCGGAGCCGTACTGCGGGTGTCAGGGGTCAGGCCTTGGCCTGAGACCCGGCACGAAGAACCAGAGGGCCACGACGTGGCGAGATGCGCCATACACATGATGCGCTGCATGCATATCGGGCGCATTACAGACAGTATGCACTTACTCATCCTCCGCGCCCGGGGCGCGAGGGGCATCCTGGCCCCGACAGGGGCATCCGCCCGCAAGTTACCCCATACGGGGTACACGTACACGGGGAGTGGCCTGGCTCCACCGGTCAGCGCCTCGCCTGCGCCTTTTCGATGGGGTATTCCCGCGGCCGCGTGGAAACTGGTGCGCCTGCACGAGGGGGCAACGCGCCTCGTCGCGATACCGGCCATACGCCGCAACACAACGCCACGACACTTCGGTGCGTCCAATCGGGGGATCCTGTCAGTGGATCCGAAAGAGCCTTCTCACCAGGCATATCGAGCCGCCGTCGGCGAGTTTACGAAGTCTTGATGGAGATTTCCCGTCCAACTGGACAGCTGCGCCGAATATCCCATAGGTGCGATCAGGGGCTTCCCTGAGGAAGGCTCGGGCGCCGAGCCGAAGGTGTTCAGCGTCCGGGGGTGGATCGCCTCGTCTTGATACTCCGCGTTGATGGCGGCAAAAACCTTTGATGGGAGTGATCGGTCTGCTGGTCATCCGCGGTTCGCGGACAGGCCCACGAACGGCTGGGCGGCCGCGGCCCATGACATCCTCCGCCGGGGTATCCGGCCCAAGTGCCCCTGGCGGTGTGGACAGCTACTTCCGTACCGGCGCGAGCGAGTTCGAGTGGCAACAGTGCGGTGGACGACGGAGACTGGGGACGTGGTTTTGTGAACAGACCAGAGCTCACGACCTCGTGGCTTCCGGATTGCGTGCTCCGCCCGTCGCGGCAGCGCGAGGAACACCGGGTGCCGGCCGCACCGACCCATGATGGGTCGAAGTTCCCACAAGGAAATCGCATGGTGGAAGATTCTGTCGAGGTCTTGACGCCTGAGCCGGATGATTCTGCAATGACCAAACGCAGATATGCCGACTCCACGACCGGTACCGAGCGGAATTACGCTGAGGTACTGGCCGGCGTCGTAAGCGTCGAACAAGTTTCGGTCGACAGCCATTTCTTCGATGACCTGGGTGCGAACTCGCTGGTGATGGCCCAATTCTGTGCGCGGGTCAGAAAGCGGGCGGACCTGCCGTCGGTGTCGATGAAGGACATCTACCGGTACCCGACGGTCCGAAGCCTTGCGGCGGCCCTCGGGGACGTCGAGCCCTCTCCTGCCGAGACATCAGTTCCGGCGCCGGTCGAGGAGGTAGTACCGGGAAGCACTCTGCATTATGTGCTCTGCGGAACGCTGCAGTTGCTGATTTTTCTTGCGTATTGCTTCGTCGCCGGGTTTGTCACCGCCCGAGGCTATGAGTGGATCTCCGCCGGTTCAGGCCTGGTCGACACCTACGTGCGGGCGGTCGTCTTCGGCGCTGTCGGGTTCGCCGGCCTGTGCACCTTCCCGATCGTTGCCAAATGGATTCTCATCGGCCGGTGGAAACCACGTGAATTCCCGGTCTGGGGTCTGGCCTATCTGCGCTTCTGGACCGTCAAGGTGCTGATCCACGCCAACCCGATGATCTTCTTCGTCGGCAATCCGCTGTACGTGCTGTATCTGCGGGCCCTTGGCGCACACATCGGCAAGGGTGTCACGGTCCTCTCCCGTACCAATCCGGTCTGCACCGATCTGCTCACGATCGGCGCCGGTACGGTGATCCGCAAGGAGGCGCACTTCCTCTGCTACCGGGCGCTCGCGGGGCACATCCAGACCGGCCGGATCACGATCGGCCGTAATGCGTTCGTCGGCGAGAAGACCGTGCTCGACATCGGTTCGTCGATGGGCGACGGAGCCCAGCTGGGCCACACATCCTCGCTGTACAGCGGCCAGATGGTCCCGGACGGCGAGCGGTGGCACGGTTCCCCGGCTGAGCGCACGGACGTCGACTACGTGAGGGTCGCGCCCGCGCGGTGCGGCACGCTGCGCCGGGCCGGCTACGGCCTGGTGACGCTGCTCCAGCTGTTCTTCCTGTACATACCCCTGAGCATCGGGGGCGCGTACATGCTGCTGACCCAGGTTCCGGCAGTGGGCAGGGCGCTGGCGCCCGGCACGGTGCAACTCACGTCGCCGGCGTTCTACCTGGACGCGTTGATTCTTTCCCTCATCACTTTCTTCGGCTTCGTCATCGTGGGCATCGTCGTGTTGTTCACCGTTCCGCGCCTGCTGAACCTGGTGATCAAGCCCGACACGGTCTATCCGCTGTACGGCGTGCGTTACTCGCTGCACCGGATGGTCGGACGAATGACGAACATAAGGTTCTTCATATGGCTCTTCGGTGACAGCTCCTATATCGTCAACTATTTGCGCGGCCTCGGATACGACCTCTCCAAGGTCGAGCAGACCGGGTCGAACTTCGGCTCGAGGGTGCGGCACGAAACGCCGTATCTGAGCACTGTCGGCAGCGGAACGATGGTGGCCGACGGACTCTCCATCCTGAATGCCGATTACTCGAGCACATCCTTCCGCGTGTCCCGGGCGTCGATCGGGCCGCACAACTTCCTCGGGAACGACATCGCCTATCCCTCGGGGGGCAGGACGGGCGACAACTGCCTTCTGGGTACGAAGGTGCTGGTTCCGCTCGACGGCGAGGTTCACGAAGGGGTGGGCCTGCTCGGGTCGCCATGCTTCGAGATTCCCCGGTCGGTGGAGCGGGACGCCCGGTTCGACCATCTCAGGAGCGGAGATGCGCTACGTCGCGGCCTCGCCGCGAAGAACCGCTACAACATCCGCACGATGGTCTTCGTCCTGTTCGTGCGCTGGGTGCACGTATTCGCCATCACACTGCTGGGCCTCGCGACCGTCGACAGGTACGGGGTGTTCGGGCAGTTGATGATTGCTCTGTATCTGGCGGCCACCGTTGCATTCACCGCGCTCTACTTCGTCCTGGTGGAGCGACTCATCACCAAATTCCGTCCGTTGAAGCCGCAGTTGTGCTCCATATACGAGCCGTACTTCTGGTGGCACGAGCGCCTCTGGAAGGTCCCTGACGAGTTCCTCGCCCTATTCAATGGCACCCCGTTCAAGAGCTTGATATGGCGGATGTTGGGAACCCGGATAGGCAAGCGCGTCTTCGACGACGGCTGCATCTTGTCGGAAAAGACGCTCACCGCCATCGGAGACGACTGCACGCTGAATCTGGCAAGCAAGGTCCAGTGCCACTCGCAGGAGGACGGCACATTCAAATCCGAGTACAGCACGATCGGTGCCGGCTGCACCCTCGGTGTCCACTCTCTCGTCCATTACGGCGTGACGATCGGCGACGGCGCGGTACTCGCCTGCGACTCCTTCCTCATGAAAGGCGAGGAAGTTCCCCGGCAAGCCCGGTGGGGTGGAAACCCAGCCACCGAATTGCGAGATGTCCCCCGTCAACCCGCAGTATCAGAGCGGTGAGTGGAGGGGAGAGTCCGATGGAGATGCATGTGGACGCGGGCCGGGAGTTCTGGCGCGATGTTCTTCTCGCCGGTGGTTTCACCGCGATCCCGCGGTGGACGCTCGATCCGGTGCCGGGTGTTGCCCGGTACGAGGTGAGGGTGCCGGACGACATCGCGCAGGCGCTTGGCCGGCTGGCGAAGGAGCTGGTGGTGCCGCTGGGTTCGGTGGTGCTGGCCGCGCATGCCAGGGTGCTCGCGGCGCTGTCCGGTGAGGACGAGGTGACCACCGGCTACGTCCCCACCGCGGGCGGGCGGCCGTTGCCGTGCCGGCTGGCCACCGCCCCCGGCTCGTGGCGCACGCTGCTGCTGGAGGCTCATCGCGCCGCATCCGGCCTGGTCGCGCACAGCACCTTCCCCCTGGATGACCTCCGGCGGGAGCTGGGCCGGAGCGGGCCGTTGTTCGAGACCGAGTTCGATCCGTCAGGCGCAGGCGCAGGTGACGGCGACGGCGACCACGGTGATCTGGCTGGGGAGAGTGTGCTGCGGGTGGGGCTGGTGCGGGAGGCGGGCGCACTCGTGCTGCGGCTGTGCTATCGCACCGATGTCCTGGATGCCGGGGCGGCGGCGAGGGTCGCGGGCTATCACCTGGCCGCGCTGATGCTGATGACGGCCGACCCGGGGGCTGACCCTCGCCGGAGTCTGCTGTCCGGCGAGGAGTTCGGCTTCCAGCTGCACCAGATGGCGGGGCCAAAGCGGCAGCTGCCGGGCCGACGGGTGCATGAGTTGTTCGAGGAGCAGGTGCGGGCGCATCCGGATGCGATCGCGGCCGTGCACGGCGGGCGGCAGCTCACCTACGGGGAGGTGAACGCGCGGGCGAACCGGCTGGGCCGGGCGCTGCTGGCGCGGGGTCTTGTCCGTGAGGGTGTCGTCGGGGTGGTGACGGAGCGGAACCTTCACTGGCTGGTGTGTGTGCTGGCGGTGTTCAAGGCCGGTGGGGTGTATCTGCCCATCGAGCCGCACTTCCCGGCCGACCGGATCGCCACCACGCTTTCGCGCGCCGGCTGCCGTCTCGTGCTCAGTGAGCCGGGCAGCACCGGCAGCCTCGATGGGGCCCTCGATTCGCTGCCGGGTGTGCAGCGGCTGCTGGTCGAGGAGGCCTTGGCGGAGGGGCACGCCGGGGACGACCTCGGCATCGCGGTGGCGGCGGATCAGCTGGCGTACATCTACTTCACCTCCGGGTCGACAGGTCAGCCGAAGGGGGCGATGTGTGAGCACGCGGGCATGCTCAACCACCTCTACGCCAAGATCGACGACCTGGAGATCGGGGAGGGGAGTGTGGTGGCGCAGGTCGCGCCGCAGTGTTTCGACATCTCCCTGTGGCAGCTGATCTCCGCGCTGCTGGTCGGCGGACGGACCCTGCTGGTCGAGCAGGACGCCGTTTTGGACGTGGACCGTTTCCTGGACACCATCACCACCGGCCGGGTCGGCGTGCTGCAGGTCGTGCCCTCCTATCTGGAGGCCGTCCTCTCGGCTCTGGAGCAGAACCCGCGCCCGCTGCCCGATCTGGCCTGTGTCTCGGTCACCGGGGAGGCGCTGAAGCGGGAACTCGCCCAGCGCTGGTTCGCCGCCCGGCCGGGTATCGCCCTGGTCAACGCCTACGGGCTGACCGAAACCTGCGATGACACCAACCACGAGGTCATGCACCAGGCACCCGAAACGGTGCTGCTGGGCCGCCCGGTGGGCAACGTGCACGTCTACGTCGTCGACGAGGACCTGCACCCGGTGCCCCTCGGCGCGCCTGGTGAGATCGTGTTCTCCGGGGTGTGTGTGGGCCGTGGCTATGTCAACGACCCGGAGCGCACCGCCGCCGCATTCGTGGCCGACCCGCACCGCCGGGGTGAGCGGCTCTACCGCAGTGGTGACCGGGGCCGCTGGCACCCGTCGGGGAAGCTGGAGTTCCTCGGCCGCCGCGACACCCAGGTCAAGATCCGCGGGTTCCGGATCGAGATCGGCGAGATCGAGAACACCCTGCTCCGGGTACCCGAAGTCCGCGACGGCGCCGTCGTGGTCACGGACACCCCCGCCGGCAAGCAGCTCATCGCCTTCTACACCGCCCTGGGGCCCCTCGACACCGAGGTTCTGCTGGAACAGCTGGGTGCCTCGCTGCCCGCCTACATGGTGCCCTCCGCCTTCCACTGGCAGCAGGCCCTGCCGCTGACCGCCAACAGCAAGATCGACAAGAAGAAGCTGACGGCACTCGCCGCGGAACTCGCCGAACTCGACGACACCCCCGCACACGATGCGCCCGTCACCCCGGCCGAGCAGCGCCTGGCCGCCGCCTGGGCAACCGTCCTCGGCATCCCCGAGGACCGGATCGGGCGCAGCGACCACTTCTTCGACCGCGGCGGCACGTCCCTGTCCGCGGTGAAACTCGCCATCGCCCTGGACCGCCAGGTCTCCCTCAAGGACGTCACCCGCCACCCCGTCCTCGGCGACCTCGCCGGCCTCCTCGACGGCAACGGCCCGCAGCGCCCCCACCAGGCAGCTTCGACCGGGCTGCTCCAGCCGCTGTCGGAACCGGACGGCGACCGGGCCGCTGCCCTGATCTGCTTCCCGTACGCCGGCGGCAACGCGGTGAACTTCCAGCCGATGGCCAGGACGCTCGCGCCCGACGGGCCCGCCGTGTACGCCGTCGAGCTGCCCGGTCACGACATGGCCGCCGGGGCCGCCGAGTGCGAGCCGTTCGCGCCGATGGCGCAGGTGGTCGAGCAGGTGGTCGAGCAGGTCGTCTCCGAGATCACTGGCCGTGGCCTGACCGAGGTCCTGCTGTGGGGCCACTCCTCGGGCACCGCGTTCGCCGTGGAGACGGCCAGGAGACTGCAGGAGCGCGGGGTGCACGTCCAGCGGGTGTTCCTCGGCGCGCAGCTGCTCGGTGACGCCACCGACCGGCGGGCCGCCGTCACCGAGCTGACCGGACGGAGCGACGCCGAGATCGCGGCGGGGCTGAGCACGGACCGCGGCTACACCGAGCTCGGTGAACTGGACGCGCGGCACGCCGAGCATGTCGGCGCCGCGTACCGGCACGACTGCGTGTCCGCACACCGCTATTTCGCCGACGCCCTGGACGCTCCGCCGGCGGTGAAACTGTCCGCGCCGGTCACCGTGGTCGTCGCCGCCGACGACCCGTACACGGCGGAGTTTCCGCGCCGGCACCGCGACTGGCAACTGCTGGCCGACCACGTCGACCTGTACGAACTCGCCGACGGCGGCCACTACTTCTTGCGTACCCGTCCGAACGAGACAGCACAAGCCGTGCTGCGTACCGCCGAATTGCCGGCTTCCTCCTGAGCCGCGAACCGAAAGGAACAACGAGATGTCGTCCTCATCCCCGGCGTCACTGCTCGATGTGGACTCGCAACCAGGCAAACCCGCGATGCTGCGGGTCGAGGCCACCGGCGAGGCGACGAGCTGGGCGGCAGAGCAGCGGGACGCGCTGCGCGCCGTCGTCGCCGAGCACGGTTCGGTCCTGGTCCGCGGCCTCGGGCTGCGCGACGCGGCCGAGACCGGTGCCGTATTTCAGCGGCTGGCCACCGGTCTGATGGCCGAGAAGGAGGCGTTCGCGCCCCGCGAGACCTACTCCGACGGGGTGTACTCCTCGTCGAAGTGGCCCCAGAACCAGCCGATGTGCATGCACCACGAGCTGAGCTACACGCTCGAGTTTCCCGGTCTGATGATGTTCGCCTGCCTCAGCGCGCCCACCGAGGGCGGGGCGACCGCGGTGGCCGATGCAACGGCCGTACTGGAGGCGCTGCCGTCCGAGCTGGTCGAGCGGTTCGAGCGGGAGGGCTGGCTGCTCACCCGCAGCTACAACGACGAGATCGGGGCGTCCTACGCCGAGGCGTTCGGCACCGAGGACCGTGGCGCCGTCGAGAGCTACTGCCGCGCCAATGCCATCGAGTTCGAGTGGCAGCCCGACGGTGGACTGCGGACCCGCCAGCGCCGCAGCGCCGTGGTGCGGCACCCGGTCTCCGGGCGGCGCTGCTGGTTCAACCAGGTCGCGTTCCTCAACGAGTGGACGATGGCCCCCGAGGTCCGCGAGTACCTGGTGGACGTCTACGGCGCCGACGGGCTGCCGTTCAACACCCGCTTCGGCAACGGCGACCCGATCGGCGAGAACGTCGTACAGCTGCTCAACGAGGTCTACGACGCCCACACCGCGCGCGAGCCGTGGCAGGCCGGCGACCTGATGCTGGTCGACAACGTGAGCACCGCGCACAGCAGGGAGCCCTACGAGGGACCGCGCGAGGTTCTCGTCGCGATGGCCGACGCGGTGCGCCTGGCCGACTGTTCGCCGACCGTCCAGGTGACTGTGGGGTGACCACCATGCGTTTCACGGCAATCGAGTCCGCAACAGAGTCCGCACTGGAATCCGCACTGGAATCCGCGGCACTGGAATCCACAGCACTGGAATCCTCACTGGAGTCCGCAATGTCCGAGCCGCTCACCGTGCCACCGTTCGCGGTGATCTCCGGTGCCCAGGTCCAGCAGGTGCTGCAAGGGCGCGAGAAACAGATCGTGGAATTGGTCGAGGCGACCTACCGGCTGCATGGTGCCGGTCGATCGGTCAACCCTCCGTCGTACTTCCTGCGTTTCCCCGACCGTGCGTCCTCCCGGATCATCGCGCTGCCGGCCTCGATCGGCGGGCAGGTGCGGGTGGACGGCCTCAAATGGATCTCCAGCTTCCCGCAGAACGTGGCGGCCGGTATCCCCAGGGCGTCGGCCGTGCTGATCCTCAACGACCACGACACCGGCTACCCGTTCGCCTGCCTGGAGAGCTCCATCATCAGCGCCACCAGGACGGCCGCTTCGGCGGCGCTGGCGGCGGACTGGCTCAGCCGCAGCCGGCATCGCCCGACGCGCGTCGGGTTCTTCGGGGCGGGCCTGATCGCCCGCTACATCCACACCTTCCTGGCCGGCACCGGCTGGTCGTTCGACGAGATCGGCGTCCACGACGTGTCCGCCGACAGCGCGGCCGGCTTCCGCTGCTATCTGGAGCAGTCGGGCACAGCCGGCCGGATCAGCGTGCACGACAGCGCCGAGGAGCTGATCCGCTTCAGCGACCTGGTGGTCTTCGCCACCGTCGCCGGCAAACCGCATGTCAGCGATCTGTCGTGGTTCGCGCACAATCCGATGGTGCTGCACGTGTCGCTGCGCGACCTCGCGCCGGAGATCGTGCTCGCCTCGGCCAACATCGTCGACGACATCGAGCACTGTCTGAAGGCCGACACCTCGCCCCACCTGGCCGAGCAGCTCACGGGAAACCGGAACTTCCTGCACGGCACGCTGGACGACGTGATCGCCGGGCGGGTGACGCCTCCGGCGGACCGGCCACTGATCTTCTCCCCCTTCGGCCTCGGAGTGCTCGACCTCGCGGTAGGCAAGTACGTCTACGACGAAGTGGCCCAGGCCGGAGAGTTGCACGTCATCGAGGACTTCTTCCACGAACTGCGCCGCTACGGATGAGCGGCCGCGAGCACGGCCGGCCGAGCATTTCCGGCCGACGGACAAGGAGGTTCACACAGGACTGATCCCACGGAGCGATCACCGGTCAAGTCGCCGCAGGTACGCGCGCACGACACCGCGGCCACTGACGCAGGGCTCGCCGTCCGGCCCGGTTGGACCCGAGGTCCCGCGCGAAGGAGCGGGATATCCGCCAGCGACCAGATGGAGTTCCGAAGAGGCCCTGCAGCAGATGAGGAGGCCATCGTGCCAGTAATTTCCGTTCCCTACGCCTTCAATGAAGAGCAGCTCTACATCGACCTCCGGTCGATCTTCGGGCATTCGCTCTTCCTGAAGTGCGAGGGCTTCAACTTTGCCGGCTCGATCAAGCTGAAGGCCGCGATCGAGATGGTGGAGAGCGCCGAGCGGGACGGAGTCCTGACTCCGGACTCGATCCTGGTCGAGTCCTCGTCCGGAAACCTGGGCGTGGCGCTGAGCATGATCGCGGCAAGCAAGGGTTATCGGTTCCTGTGCGTGACGGACTCCCGCTGCAACCTGTCGACCAGGTTGATGATGGAGGCGTTGGGCAGCCAGGTGCACGTCATAGCCGGGCACGAGGCCAACGGCAGTTTCCTCGGCGCACGACTGGACTACATCCGCGCGCTGTGCGCCTCCGACGACCGGTACGTGTGGCTCAGCCAGTACACCAATCCGAGCAACTGGAGGGCCCACTACCGCAAGACCGCGCCGGAGATAGCCCGCCAGTTCCCGGGGCTGGACGTGCTGTTCGTCGGGGCCGGCACCACCGGCACCCTGATGGGCTGCGCGCGCTTCTTCCGCGAGTGGCACCGCCCGGTACGGATCATCGCCATGGACAGCGTCGGCTCGGTGAGCTTCGGCGGTGCGCCGGGCCGCCGGATGATTCCCGGCCTCGGCATGAGCATCATTCCGCCGCTGCTCGACGAGTCCTACGTGGACGAGGTGATGCGCGTCGAGGAGGCGGACACCATCCGTGCCTGCCATCGTCTGGCCAGACGCGGCTTCGTGTTCGGCGGATCCACCGGCACGGTGGTCAGTGGCGCGATGCGCTGGCTGGACCAGCACGACGAGCGTGAACTCACCGCGGTGGCCATCGCGCCGGACCTCGGCGAGCGCTACCTCGACACCATCTACCAGACCAACTGGCTGAAGGATCTCTACGGCGAGGACGTACTCGGCTCCGACGAGCTGACCGCCGGTCCCCGGGGAACCTGACCCGCGCCATCGACCCGGCCGC
>NZ_JBSGZO010000094.1:0-23095 GCF_053611045.1 Streptomyces sp. NPDC054841
CAACCTCCTCGCACGGGGCGTACGTGGATGAGTCCCACCCCGCAGGGGGGGGCCACCCCCGCTCCCCTCCGCGGGCGGGGGGGGGGCGGGCCCGGCGGCGCGGGCCAGGCGGGACTGTCGCACCACGCCCTAGCTGCATGGAGACCGGGCATGCGGGCACCCATGGGCCCGCATGCCCGCTCACGACAGGCCCTACGTCAGGGTGATCGCGTACACCTCCACGCGCGGGTCGGCGGGGAGCGTCAGCGAGCGCAGCGTCTTCGAGGCGTCGAGCCTGGCCGTATCGCCGAACAGCCGCACCGTCGGGCCGTCGATGCCCTGGCCGTCCTTGATCCGGTGCGGCATCTCGAGCGCGACGGAGCTGCCAGCCGGTGCCGACCCGGCCCAGTCGCCGACCGTGACCGGCACCTCGACGCTGCTGCCGTCCACGTACCGTACGGTCAGCCGGGTCGTCACCGGTCCGTTGTGCGATGCGGCGACCAGGCGGAGCGAGGAGTGGGCGCGGGCGGGCAGCAGCAGGGCCTGACCGCGGGCCTCGACGAAGTTCGCCGCGGTGCCGGACGGGTCGGGCGCGTCATGGGCCACGCCGCCCCAGGTGACGGTGCCGGCCTTCGGGAGCAGGTCCGCGTCGTAGCTCCAGCCGAGGCCGTCGAAGTCACCCTGGCCCGGCTCCGCCGCCGTGGCCGTGCCGTCGTGGTTCAGATCGCGGCGGAGGTCGACCGCGCACTGCTCGCCCGATGCCGTCGCGCATGTCGCCGCCGGACGGACCTCGACGGTGGCGGTGCGGAGCACCGTGTTCGCGCCCCTCGCGGCGACCGCGACCGACACCGGATACGACCCGACGGGGGTGCCGGCCGGCACCGTGACCGCCAGCGACACGTTCTGCTGCACCGGCAGGTGCCGGGAACGCAGAACCAGCGGCGAGTTGGGCGTCGCCGCCACCTTCCAGCCAGAAGGCGCCTTCGGCGTCACGGTCACGCGGAGTTCGTCCGGTGCCTGACCGAGTACGTCCAGGGTCAGGTGGGCGGTCCGGTCCGCGTCGCCCGCCGGTACGACGTCCGAGGAGGTGCGCAGTGACGCGTCGACGTGCCGGCGGCCGTCTGCTCCGGCCCGGCCCACGGACGGCGGTTCGGCGCCCTCTTCCGTACCCCAGGAGGAGGGTGCCGTGCCGAGCTCGTGCGCCAGGGTGCCGCCGTGCGCGACCGCGTCCCAGCCCAGCCACGACTTGCGCACGTCCTTGCCGTCCAGCGACACGCGCCGCACATACCGCGACGCGTCGCTCGCCCCCGGCGCCTTGATGGTCAGCGTGCCGCCCTGCTTCCCGCCGTGCTTCCCGATCCGGACGGTCGCCGACTCGAACTGCGGGCTGGACAGCGCCAGGAAGTCACCGCCGCTCATCGTCGGGTACAGGCCGAGCGAGGAGAACACGTACCAGGCCGACATCGTGCCCAGGTCGTCGTTCCCGGTCATGCCGTCCGGGCCGTTGGTGAACAGGGACATCGCCGCCCGCACCACCGTCGCGGTCTTCGCCGGCGCACCGGCCCAGTGGTACACGTACGGAGCCAGCAGATCCGGCTCGTTGTTCGGGTTGTACGTCGGCTTGGCGTAGTAGTCGTACGGCTGGGAGATCCAGTCCTTGCGTACCGTGCCCGCCGGGTCGGTGAGCAGCTTGTCGTACACGAAGAACTCGTCCAGCCGCTTCTCCGTGGCGCGCCTGCCGCCCATCAACCCCACCAGCCCGGCCGGATCCTGCGGTACGAGCCACTGGTACTGGTACGCGCCGCCCTCGTGGAACTGGCGGCCGGCCTCGACCGGGTCGTACGGCGTCTGCCACGTGCCGTCGGCTGTGCGCGGCCGGAACTGGCGGATCGAGGAGTCCCACAGGTTTCGGTACCACTGGCCGCGTGCGGTGAACATCTTCGCGTCCGCGGAGTGTCCGAGCCCGCGCGCCATCAGCGCGAGCGACGCGTCCGCGGCGGCGTACTCGAGGGTGGCCGAGGCCGGGTGGTTGCAGTCGTTGTCGCCGCCCTTGT
This sequence comes from Streptomyces sp. NPDC054841, assembly GCF_053611045.1. Classification (NCBI taxonomy): domain Bacteria; kingdom Bacillati; phylum Actinomycetota; class Actinomycetes; order Kitasatosporales; family Streptomycetaceae; genus Streptomyces; species Streptomyces sp. NPDC054841. The sequence continues at coordinate 2,034 of NZ_JBSGZO010000094.1, forward strand.
CGGCGCAGTCCTTGCCGAGTGCGAGACCGGACGGGATGTAGCCGCGCTTCGCGTAATGGTTCACGCCCGAGCGGCCGTTGTACGGGGAGTCGGCGGGCGGGGTCCTGGTCGCGTTCTTCTTCAGGAGCGCGTACGCCTCCTCCTCGTGCCCGGCGAGCAGGCCCTTCGACCACGCCTCGACCAGGAACGGGGTCACCGGGTCACCGGTCATGATGTTGGTCTCGCTGTTGGCGAGCGCCCACCGGGGCAGCCAGCCGCCGTCCCGGCCGATGGCGAGGACCGACAGCGCGACGTCGCGCGCGACCCGCGGCTCCAGGAGCTCCAGGAGCTGGTTCTGCGGCCGGTAGGTGTCCCACAGCGACAGGTTCTGATACGGCGTGAAGCCGGACGCCGCGTGGACCTTGCCGTCGAAGCCGACGTAGCGGCCGTCCACGTCGCCCGCGAGGTTCGGGTGCAGCTGCGCGTGGTAGAGGGCGGTGTAGAACGCGCTCTGCCGGTCCCGGGTGCCGCCGCTGATCCGGATGGCGTCGAGCTGCTTCTCCCACGCGGCCTGCAGCTTCGTGCGCGTGGCGTCGAAGTCGTACGAGTCGCCTGTCTCCGCCGCGAGGTTCTTCCGGGCGCCCTCCGTGCCGGTGTACGACAAACCGACCTTGACCACGACGTCCTTGTCCTCGGTCGCGTCGAAGGTCACCCAGGCGCCGTTGCCGCCCGCACCGGCCGCATCCCGGCCGCCGGGCTCGGGGCTGGAACCGCGCCACGTGCCGTGGGCCTTGAAGGGCCGGTCGAAGACGGCCGTGAAGTAGACGGTGTGCCGGTCCTTGCCCGCGCAGAAGTTGCCGGCCTCGATGCGGCCCTCGACGGTGCGGTCACCGACGACGTGCACCTCCGAGTCGAACACCTTCTGGTTGGCCTTGCCGGTGTTGAACAGCACATTCGCGGCGCCGCTGGTGGGGAAGGTGTAGCGCTGCCAGCCGGTGCGCTCGGTGGCGGTGAGCTCGGCGTCGATGCCGTACGTCTTCAGGCCGACGCGGTAGTAGCCGGGCTCGGCGTCCTCGTCGTCGTGCGAGTACGCCGAGCGGTAGTCGTCGGGGTTCACGCTGTCGACGGCACCGGTGGTGGGCATGATGGGCAGCTCGCCCATCACCTCGCAGCCGACCCCGGAGAGGTGGGTCTGGCTGAAGCCGTGGATCTTGTTCTGCTGGTAGTCGTAGCCGCCCTGGCCGCCGGTGTCGGGGCTGACCTGGACCATGCCGAAGGGCGCGCTCGCACCGGGGAAGGTGTTGCCGAAGTTCTGCGTGCCGACGAACGGATTCACCAGCGCGGCGGGGCCGTCGGCCTGTGCCGCGTCGGCCCGTGCGGGCACGAGCACGTTGCCGAGCAGCAACGCGACGGTCAGCAGGGCGCACGTGAGAGCGACTGCACCTCCTCCCACTCTGTTACGCATCCAGATTGCCGGGAGTCGCATCGGGCCACCTCTTTGACAACGTTGTCTGAATCGGATCCGCGAAACCGTGTCATGCGCCCACGGCCCTGTCAATGGACCTGTCGAGAACTGCCGTTCAATGCCCGGCGGCTCCGTCCGAGGCACACCGGGCCCGGGCGCACCGCCCACCTGACGCTCCGGGCCCGGTTCGCATCGGTAACTCAGGCCCAGTAGTGCCGGCGTTGAAAGGCGTAGGTCGGCAGTTCCACGGTCCGTGCTCCTCGGGCGGCGTAGTACGTGGTCCAGTCCGGTGCGCATCCGCCGACGAACAGCGACGCGAGGATCTCGGTGACCGCGGCCACGGCGGTCACCGCACCGGCGGTCCGGACCACGGTGACGCCCTCCCGCACGGAGTCGGCCGGCAACGCGGCGGCCAGATCGATGACCAGGGACGCGCCTTCGGACCCCAGGCCCCGGGCAAGTGATTCCGTGTCGGCAGCCGCGTCCGCCCAGTGGCCGGGGGCAGTGAGACCGGTCCGGGTGAGCCTGGCGCCGCTCCGGACGCACAAGAGCGGAATCCGGGGTTCGGTGACGTCGAGGCCCGGAGGATCCCCGGCCGCCAGGAGCCGCAGGGAATCCGACAACGGCACGGCGCCGGAGACGTGCGCGGCCAGGATGCGGCCGCGGCCCAGTCCCGCGACGGCCCTGGGCCGCACCGCCAGCGTCTCGAGCAGGCGGTGCACGCCGAGTTGGACCGCGAACGCGTATTCCGGCGTAGAGGGGTGCCGATCGTGTGCCAGGGACAGTGGTTCCGAGATCGCGGGGAAGGCATCGGCGAGCTCGGCGGCGCTGCCGGCCGGCCACGGGCAGTCGCCGAACACGATCGCTGCCCTGCCCCGCACCTGTGCGCCGGTCACGACGTTCGCGGCTGTGCGGCCCTCCTCCAGGGCGCGCAGGCCGGCCAGCAGGCCGGTCCGGTCCGTCCCCCACACCACGGCCCGGTGATCCATCACGGACCGGGTCGCGGCCAGGGACCACGCGATGTCGAGGACGCTCGTCCCGGAGCGTTCCTCGGCGAACGCCCGCAGCCGCCCGGCCTGTTCGGCCAGTGCCGGACCGCTGTGAGCGGAGAGCACCCAGGCGGTGACCGGCAACGGACGCACCGGATCACTCGGACCGTCCGGGGCGGGGGCGGCTTCCTCCAGGACCACGTGAGCGTTCGTGCCGCCGACGCCGAACGCGGACACCGCGGCCCGTCGGGGCCGGCCCGGTGCCGGCCACGGCCGCCGGGCGGTGAGCAACTCGACGCTGCCCGACGACCAGTCGACCTCGGGGGTCGGTGCGTCGATGTGAGGAGTGGCCGGGAGAACACCGTGCTGCATCGCGAGCACCGTCTTGATCACACCGGCCACCCCCGACGCGGCCTGGGTGTGGCCGATGTTGGCCTTCAGGGTCCCCAGCCACAAGGGCTGATCACCAGTCCGTGACCGGCCGTACGTCGCCAGCAGGGCATCGGCTTCGATGGAGTCACCGAGGCTGGTCCCGGTCCCGTGGGCCTCCACGACGTCGACCTCTGCCGCGGACAACCGGGCATCGTCCAGGGCCCGGCGGATGAGCCGTTGCTGTGCAGGGCCGTTGGGAGCCATCAGGCCGTTGGACGGCCCGTCGTGGTTGACCGCGCTGCCGCGGGCCACCGCCAGCACCCGGTGGCCATGGCGTCGCGCGTCGGACAACCGCTCCAGCAGGAGCATGGACGCGCCCTCCGCGAAGCCCGTGCCGTCGGCCCCGGCGGCGAACGGTTTGCACCGGCCGTCGGCCGACAGGGCGTGCAGATGGGACAGCTCGACGAGCACACGCGGGTCGGTCATCACACATACGCCGCCCGCCAGCGCCAACGCGCACTCGCCCGAGCGCAGGGAGCGGACGGCCAGGTGCAGCGCCACCAGGGAGGAGGAGCAAGCGGTGTCCACCGTCAGGGCCGGACCTGCCAGGCCGAGGTGGTACGCGATCCTCCCGGACAGCACACTGCCGGTGTTGGAAGTGAGCCCGAAGTCGTCCGGCTCGGGCGAGGGCAGGAGCGGGTACGGGGAGTGGGTGGCTCCGACGAACACTCCCGTGTCGCTGTGCCGCACCGACTGCGGGCTGATTCCCGCCCGTTCGATTGCTTCCCAGGACACCTCCAGCAGCAGCCGTTGCTGCGGGTCCATGGACGTGGCCTCGGCGTCGGACAGCCCGAAGAACTCCGCGTCGAAGTGGCCTGCGTCGGACAGGAAACCGCCGTGGAGGGTATCGCTGCGCCGAGTGGCCGCAGGATCGGGGTCGTACCACTCGTCGGTTCGTATGCCCCGGTCCTCCGGATAGGAGGACAGTACGGAGTCGCCTTGATCAAGGAGCTGCCAGAGCCGTTCCGGGCTGTCGATACCACCGCAGAACCGGCAGGCCATGCCGATGACGGCGATCGGTTCGGCTGCGGCCCCGGCCAGTCGGCGGTTTTCCCGGCGCAGCTGTTCGTTCTCCTTCATCGAGGCGCGCAGGGCCTCGATGAACTCCTCGGTGTTGCTCACTCACGCTCCTGGCTCTGTGCACGGAACAGCCGCAGCAGATCTTCGCCGTCCATGCGGTCGAGTTCGTCGGTATCGACGGCGGTGGGCCCATCGGCCGCCGGGTCGGTGGTGGTCGGCTCCCCTTCCTGCTGGGGCAGGAGCCGGTCCCGGAGGTAGGCGGCGACATCGTTCGGGGTGGGATGGTCGAAGACCAGCGCAGCAGGCAGGACCAGTCCGGTCACCGCCCGCAACCGGTTGCGCAGGTCGAGTGAGGCGAGTGAGTCGAATCCGGCGTCCCGGAACGGCCGTCGGGGGTCGGTCAGTTCTCCGTCGCGGATCAGAGCGACCTGTGACATCACCAACTCGACCAGTTCCTCCTCCTGCTCGGCGAGGGGCAGGCCGGCAAGGCGGGTCAGCAGCCCCTCGGAGTCGTCCTGCTGCCGCTCGGCAGGCTGGTCGGCCACCCGGCGGGTGGCGTCGCGCAGCAGGTGCCGCAGCAGAACCGGCACATGGTGACGCGCGTCGTGCAGAGCGGGCCAGTTGAGCGAGACGGGGGCGAGAACCGGACGGCCGCCGGCCAGCGCCGCGTCGAAGAGCGCCATGCCCTCGGCGTCGGTCAGTGCCTTGATGCCCTGGCCGGCGATACGGCGGAAGTCGTCGTCCCCGAGATGGCTGCCCATCCCGCTTTCGTGTTCCCAGAGCCCCCAGTCGAGTGCGAGGGCCGGCAGCCCGAGGGTATGCCGGTGCTGCGCGAGGTCGTCCAGGAAACCGTTGGCCGCGGCGTAGTTGCTCTGTCCGGCGCCTCCGAAGACCGCGCCGGCGCTGGAGTAGAGAACGAACGCGGCCAGGTCCAGGTGTGCGGTGAGCGTGTGCAGGTTCCAGGCTCCCTCGACCTTCGGCCGCAGGACGGCGTCGACCTGGTCGGACGTCAACGTGGACAGGACGCCGTCGGCGAGTACGCCCGCGGTGTGCACGACGGCTCGGAGCGGTGCGTCCGCCGGCACGGCGGCCAGCAGCTCGGTGAGGGCGACGGGGTCCGCCACATCGCAGGAGTGCACCGATACACGCGCACCCGACGCCTGCAGTTCGGCTTGCAGTCCGGCCGCGCCCGGTGACTCCGGACCTTGACGGCTCACCAGCATCAGGCTGCGGGCGCCGTGTTCGGTCACCAGGTGACGGGCCAGCAGCGAGCCGAGGCCGCCGGTTCCACCGGTGATCAGTACGGTGCCTGACTCGCTCCAGGTCACCGCCTGGCCCTCAGCCGCCGCGGTGCGTACCAGTCGCGGTATCCGCACCGTGCCTTCACGCACCCTGAACTGGGTGTGTCCGGCAGCCAGGGCACCGGCCGACGGGACGAGTCCGCTGTCGTCCTCGATATCGGCGAGCACCAGCCGGTCCGTGTGCTCCAGTTGCGCGGACCGTACCAGGCCCCAGTACGCACCGGCCCCGAGGCCGGGTCCCTGCGTGACACACACCAGGCGCGCAGAGCCCAGCCGGTCCTCGGCCAGCCAGGCGTTGATCAGATGCAGCACGGCCTTGATCCGGGTGTGGACCGTGCCGGGTGTGTCCGAGGAGCCGGCGACCGCGGGCAGCGGAAGGATCACCACCTGCGGCAGCTCCGTGGCCGACAGCAGACCGGCCAGGTCGCAGTGGCGGGGCAGGCCGGGGAAGCGTCGTGTCAGGAACGGGTCGAGTACGGTCCACCCGGCCGTCGGCGCCCGGTCCACCGGCACCGGGGTCCAGTCGACCTGGAACAGCGAGTCCAGATGTCCAGTACGGGCTTCTCGCAGCCACTGCGGGCCGACCGTCCGCAGCGCTGATGTCGCCGTCAGTACCGGAGCCCCCGTGTGGTCGGTGGCCCGTACGGTCACGGTGCCGTCCTGCGCGCTGCTGAGCCGCACGCGTACCCGGGTCGCGTCGACGGCATGCAGACGGACGGCCCGCCACCGGTCGGGGACCTCGGGCAGATTCGGGTGCAGCAGGGCGTCCAGCAGCACGGGGTGGACGGCGAACTCGGATGCGTGCAGGTCGTGAGGCAGCGCCAGCTCTGCGAAGACCTCGTTCCCGGCCCGCCACATACGTTGCACGCAACGCGGAGCCCGGTCCGGAAGACAGAGGGTGTCGACATCGATCTCGGTGGCGCGAGGGGGCAACCATGAGTCCGGCACATCCGGGCGGTGAGTGACCGGCTCGGGAGCCAGTACGCCCGTGGCATGGCACACCCAGGCATGGTCCGTTCCGCCGTCCGGCCTGGAGTGGAACGCAAGGCTGCGCCGGCCCGTGCCGTCGGGCGAACCGACGGAGATCTGCAGGCACAGCCCGCCGTGTTCGCGGAGAACGGCTGCGGACCGTACGTCCAGCCGGTCGACCAGGCCGCAGCCGACGCGGTGGCCGGCGTGCAGCGCCAGTTCCAGCAGGACACCACTGGACAGCACCGCGTCGCCGTCCACCCGGTGGGAGACCATCCACGGGCGGTCGCTCGCGGACAGCGACCCGCTCAGCACCAGCCCGCCGTCGGGCAGGTGCACCACCGTATCGAGCAGGGGGTGACCGGTACCGGTGCTCCGCCCACCTGTCGTCGGCCGGATCATCCACAGATGCCGGTGTGCGAAGGCGTATGCCGGCAGGTCCACCCGGCGGGCGCTGGGGAAGTGGGGGGTCCAGTCGACGCGTACGCCGGAGACGTACAACGCCGCCGCCGCGGACAGGAACTGCCGGAGGTCGCCCTGTCCCCGGCGCAGCGACCCCGTGACCACCGGGTCGACAACCCGCTCCGCCAGGGTGTCCTCAAGGCCGCCCGTCAGCACCGGGTGCGGTCCCACCTCGACGAAGACCCTGTAATCCTGAGCTGCGAGAGCCTCGACCGCCGCATGGAACCGCACGGGCTCACGCATGTTCCGGTACCAGTAGCCGGCGTCGAGTTCCGCGGTGTCCATGAGCCGGCCGTTCACGGTCGAGTAGAAGGGGACCTCCGACGTCCGGGGCACGATGGGGGCCAGGGCAGTGAGGAGTTCCTCGCGCAGCTTCTCGACCTGCGGGCTGTGCCCGGCCGCGTTTCCGCCGCGGACACGGCTCACCCGCAGCCCCTCGGCGGCCAGCTCCGCTTCCAGTTCGTCGACCGCGGCCGACTCACCTGAGACGATGGTGCCGGCCGGGCCGTTGATCGCCGCGACCGACAGAGCGTCCCCCCAGCGTTCGATCCGCTCCTCGATCCGCGCCGCCGGAGCGAGCACGGACAGCATCGCGCCCTTGCCGGACAGTGCCACGAGCGCCTTGCTGCGCAGCGCCACGATACGCACGGCGTCGCGGAGCGAGAGCCCTCCGGCCACGTGGGCCGCCGCGACCTCGCCCTGCGAGTGGCCCACGACAGCAGCGGGTTCCACACCGAGGGAGCGCCACAGGGCAGCCAGGGAAACATTGATCGAGAACAGCACGGGCTGCAGGACGTCGATGCGATCGAGTGACGCGGCTCCGGGGACCTGCCGCACGACATCGAGCAAGGACCAGTCGACGAAGGCGGACAGTTCTTTCGCGCACGCCGCCATCGAGTCGGCGAAGACCGCAGACGTGTCCGTCAGTTCGGCTGCCATTCCGGGCCACTGCGTGCCCTGACCCGGGAAGACGAACACCACGCGGTGGTCACTGCCGGAAACAGTGCCTCGCACCACCTGGGCGTGCGGCACACCGGCCTCCACGGCGGCCAGCCCGTCGAGCAGGGCCTGCCGGTCGCTCCCCAGGACGACGGCGCGCTCGGCCAGGGCGGCCTTCGCGGTCGTCAACGACCACCCCACGTCGAGGGGATCGGCTTCCAAGGCGCTGGGGTGATGACGCAGGCGCGCTGCCTGCACCGCCAGCGCCGGGGCGTCGACGGCGGACAGTGTCCAGGGAACCACGGCCGTGCCGCCGGGTTCACGGGAGGGAGCGGCTGTCCGGGTGACGCCTTCGAGGATCACGTGCGCGTTGGTCCCGCTGATGCCGAAGGAGGAGACAGCCGACCGCCGAGGTCGCTCCGTGTGGGGCCACGGCTGCTGCTCACCGAGCACCTGGACCGTGCCGGCGGACCAGTTCACCAGCGGCGAGGGTTCGTCGGCGTGGAGTGTGCGCGGTGCTGTGCCGTGGCGCATCGCCATCACCATCTTGATGACTCCGGCGACTCCGGCGGCCAGTTGGCTGTGCCCGATGTTGGATTTGATCGAGCCGAGCAGCAGCGGGCGTCCCTCGGGTCGATCCGGTCCGTAGGCCGCGATCAGTGCCTCTGCTTCGATCGGGTCGCCGAGCGCGGTTCCGGTGCCGTGCCCCTCGACCACGTCGATGTCCACCGGTTCGAGCCCGGCATCGGCGAGCGCCTGACGGATGACCCGTTGCTGGGCGGTGCCGCTCGGCGCGGTGAGGCCGTTGGACGCACCGTCCTGGTTGACCGCCGAACCGCGAACGACGGCCAGTACGTTGTGACCGTTGCGACGGGCGTCCGAGAGACGCTCCAGCACCAGTATTCCGACGCCTTCGCCCCAGCCGGCGCCGTCCGCGCCGGCGCCGTAGGCCTTGCTGCGTCCGTCCTCGGCCAGCACCCGCAGTGATCCGAACTCGACGAACGAACTGGGCGTCGCCATGACGGTGGCTCCGCCGGCCAGCGCCAGTGTGCACTCGCCACGGCGCAGGGACTGGACGGCGAGGTGCAGGGTGACCAGCGAGGATGCGCAGGCCGCGTCCACGGTGATCGCCGGACCCTCCAGCCCGAGGGCGTACGCGATCCGGCCGGACGCGACGGCCGGGGTGTTGCCGGTGCCCAGATAGCCGTTGTACTCGGTCAGATCGTGGTGCGGCCATGAGCCGTAGCCCATGTCGGTCACACCGGCGAAGACCGCGGTCCGGCTGCCGTGCAGCGAGGAGGGATCGATTCCGGACCGCTCCAACGCCTCCCACGAGCATTCCAGCAGAAGGCGCTGCTGGGGATCCATCGCTTCGGCCTCACGCTGGGAGATACCGAAGAACGCCGGGTCGAAGGCTCCTGCCTCGTGCAGGAACCCACCTGCTCTCACATATGTACTGCCCGGCTCGGCGGAATCGGGGTCCAGCAGTTCGTCGAGGTCCCAGCCGCGATCGGTGGGGAAGCCGGTGATGGCGTCGCCGCCGGCGGCCACCAGATCCCACAGTTCTTCCGGGGAGCCGATCCCGCCCGGATAGCGGCAGCCCATCCCCACGATCGCGATCGGCTCGTGTTCCGGAGCCGAGCCGGCGGAATGCCGGACCTCCCCGGCCGGCGCAGCGGAAACCTGCGTCTGCGCGGTCGGGCCATCTGCGGTCTTCAGGAGATGCCGGGCGACCGCCAGCGCGGTGGGATGGTCGAACACCAGGCCGGCGGGCAGCTGAAGTCCCGTGAGCAGGCCCAGACGGTTGCGCAGCTCGACCGCGCCGAGCGAGTCGAACCCGAGGTCCCGGAACGGCCGGTCCACGGGGATGTCGTGCGGCCCGTCGTGACCGAGGACCTGCGCGGCATGGGTACGCACCTGGTCCAGTACGAGGGCCTCCCACTCGTTCCGGGGCCGTCCGTGCAACAGGCTGAGCAGCGTGCCGGCCTCCTGAGCACTCTTCGGCGCGCGGTGTACCGCACGCCGTGCCAGACCGAGCAGCGGCGCGGGTACATGCTCCTGGCCGGCCCGGAGCGCGGACTGATCCAGCCCGATCGGCACCAGTACGGCCGCGTGCCCGAGAGAGTCCGGCGGGGACCCCGGGTCCGTCCCGGCGTCGAGGGCGAGGGCCGCGTCCAGCAGGGCCAGGGCATCCGGCACGGTGAGGGCCGGCAGGCCCAACCGGCGCATCCGGTCCAGGTCGTTGCCGGTGAGCCGCGCGCCCAGCCCTGTCTCGACGTCCCACAGACCCCAGGCCAGGGACTGCGCCGGCAGGCCCTGGGCACGACGACGGCAGGCCAGGGCGTCGAGGAACACATTGGCCGCGGCGTAGTTGCCCTGCCCCGCCGCCAGGACCAGTCCGCCCGCGGAGGAGAACATGACGAAGGCGTCGAGATCGAGGTCCTTCGTCAGCTCGTGCAGATGCCAGGCGGCATCCGACTTGGACCTCAGCACCACGTCCAGCCGCTGCGGTGTCAGCCCTCCGACCAAGGCGTTGTCGGTCACCCCAGATGCATGAACCACGGCGGTCAGCGGCCGTTCCGCGGGAATCCGCCGCAGCAGCCGTGCCAGTGCGTCACGGTCCGCCGTGTCGCACGCGGCCACGGTGACATCGGCGCCCAGCCGCTCCAGCTCCTCACGCAGATCCTCCGCGCCGGGCGCGTCCGATCCGCGACGGCTGACCAGCAGGAGACCACGTACGCCGTGCACGGTCACGAGGTGACGTGCCACCAGTGCGCCCAGGCCGCCGGTACCACCGGTCACCAGGACTGTCCCATCACGCCGCCAGGACGCGGCGTGGCCCGCCTCGGGCAACTCCCGTATCCGCGCCAGACGCGGCACGAGCGCCCGCCCGGAGCGCAGCGCCACCTCGGCCTCGCCGGAACAGGCGGCGGCCGCCAGCCGGCTGTCCTCCACGTGGACGTCGTCGACGTCGATGAGGACGAACCTGCCGGGGTTCTCCGCCTCTGCCGCGCGTACCAGTCCCCAGACCGGCGCGTGGCGCAGATCCACCTCCTCCTGGCCGGACACGGCGACCGCCCGACGGGTGACGACGGCGAGACGCGAGGAAGCGAACTGCTGCTGCCCGAGCCAGGCCTGCACCGCCTCCAACACCTCGGTGGCAAGGGTCCGGACACCGTGGGGCACGTCGCCTTCCTCGCCCGCAGGTCCCGTACATCGCATGACAACCACTCGCGGGACCTTGACGCCGCCGCAGGCCACAGCCTCGGCCAGAGCCTTGACGTCGCGGAAGGCCGGCAGCCCGGCGCCGTTCGCTTCCGTGTGATCGCCGACTACGACGAGGCCGCCCTCGTCCGGCGCCGGATTCGCCTGATGCGTCAATGGCCGGTTGTCCCACCGCAGGCTCAGGAGCGCGGCCTGCGAAGCCGCACCGGACGCCGCACCGGACGCCGCACCGGACGCGGCGCCGGAGCGCTCGGGCGCGAGCGGTCCCATGCGCAGGGAATCCACCGAGGCGACCGGCCGCCCACTCGTATCGGCCAGTCGCAGGCCGACAGCGTCCGTGCCCTGCGGAACCACCTGCACCCTGAGTTCTCGGGCCCCGGTTGCGTACAGGGTCGCGCCGTGCCACGACGAGGGCACCCGGATCCCGTCCGTTCCGGGCCGCGCCGCCGACCACGGGTGGGTGGCGGCCTCCAGCAAGGCCGGGTGCAGTACGAAGCCGTGTGCTCGACCGGCGTTCCCTTCGGGGAGTGCCACCTCGGCGAACATCTCCTCGCCGCGCCTCCAGGCTGCCCGCGCCCCCGCGAAGAGCAGACCGTGGTCGAAGCCCTGCTGCGCCGGCCTCTCGTAGAGCTCTTCGACGCCCACCGGAACGGCACCCGCCGGTGGCCACTGCGCAAGGTCGAACGGCGCGGTGCTCGTCTCCTCCGACAGCACCCCGCTCGCGTGACGCGCCCAGTCGGAGCCGGTGCCCTCGGCCTTGGAGTAGACCGTCACCGTCCGTTCCCCGCCCCGCGCCGCACCGACGACGACCTGGAGCTTCACCGCGCCGCTCTCGAACAGCACCGGCGGGCCCTCCAGGGCGAACTCCTTGAGCTGACCGCAGCCCACCTCGTCACCGGCCCGCCAGGCGAGTTCCACGAAGGCGCTCGGCGCGAGGACCATGCGGCCGGCCACCTGGGTGCCGGCCGGCCAGGGATGGTCCTTCGGGGAGATCCGCCCGGTGAGCACCACACCGCCCGAGTCCGGCAACTCCGTGGCCGCGCCCAGCACCGGATGGTCCACCGGCCCGAGGCCCAGCGAGGCGGGATCGCCGCTCGGGTCCGGGGCCGTGAGCCAGTGACGTCGCCGCTGGAACGGATAGGTCGGCAGTTCCGCGGGAGCGGCAGTACTCCCGGGAATGACCCGCTGCCAGTCCACCGGCACGCCTGCGACATGCAGCCGGGCCACCGCGGAGAGCACCGCGTCGGCCTCGGCCCGGTCGGGTCGCAACGCCGGTACGAAGACGGCCCCTCGGGCCGGGGAATCCTGTCCCAGCGCCGAGAGCACCGCGTTCGGCCCCGCTTCGACGAAGGCCCCGACACCATGCTGTGCCAAGTACTGGAGGACGTCATGGAACCGCACCGCCTCGCGCGCGTGGCGGACCCAGTACTCCGGGTTGCGCGCGTCGTCGGCCAGAAGGGTTCCGGTCACACCCGAGACGATCGGGACGCGGGGAGCGGAATAGGTCAGCGTTCGCGCGACCTGCCGGAACTCGCCCAGCATCGGCTCCATCAGCGGCGAGTGGAACGCGTGCGACACCCGCAAGCGCTTGACCCGGCGTCCCTGTTCCGAGAAGCACGCGACGATGCGGATGACCGCGTCCTCGTCGCCGGAAACCACCACGGAGTCGGGACCGTTGACAGCGGCCACGCCGACCGTCGGACCCAGCAACGGCCGCACCTCGTCCTCGGCCGCCTGGACGGCTGCCATCGCCCCGCCGAAAGGCAACGCCTGCATCAGGCGGCCCCGCGCGCCCACCAGGAGTGCCGCGTCCTGCAGTGAGAGCACCCCGGCCACGTGCGCGGCCGCCAGCTCGCCCACCGAATGCCCGGCCAGGTAGTCCGGTTCGACCCCCCAGGACTCCAGCAGCCGGTACAGCGCGACTTCCACCGCGAACAGCGCGGCCTGGGTGTACTGCGTCTGCTCCAGAAGCCCCGATTCCGGTGAGCCGTCGACGGCGAACAGCACGTCGTGGAGCGGTCTGTCGAGTTGCAGGTCGAGGTAGCCCGCGGCTTCGTCCAGAGCCTGCGCGAACACCGGGTGGAGACTGCGAAGTTCACGTCCCATTCCCAAGCGCTGCGCACCCTGGCCGGGGAAGAGGAACGCCAGTTGCCCCTCGGCGCAGCGACCGCTCACCAGTCCGGGACCCTCCCGGCCCTCAGCCAGCGCTTCCAGCCCCCGGGCGAGATCACCGCGTCCGGAGCCCCACACCACAGCGCGGTGCTCCAGCAGCGCGCGGTGGCCGGCGAGTGCCCGGCCCACCGCGTGCAGACCCTCGTCGGCTGTCGCGTCCAGGTGGGCCCGCAGCCGGGCTCCCTGCGCGCGCAGCGCCTGCGTGTCCTTCGCGGACAGTGCCCATGCGACGGGGAGGTGTCCGGGCGCCTCCGCCGCGGCCGGCGGCTCCTCCGCGTGCACTGCCGGAGGCTGTTCGATGATCACGTGCGCATTGGTGCCACTGACACCGAACGAGGAGATCCCGGCCCGCCGCGGCCGATCACGGTCCGGCCAGTCCACCGACTCGGCGAGCAGCCGGACGTGGCCCGCCGACCAGTCCGCGTGCGGCGTCGGCTCGTCCACGTGCAGGGTCTTGGGCAGAACTCCGTGCCGTATCGCCCCGACCATCTTGATCACACCGGCGACACCGGCCGCGGCCTGCGTGTGCCCGATGTTCGACTTCACGGACCCCAGCCACAGCGGCCGCTCCTCGGGCCGTTCCTGCCCGTAGGTCGCCAGCAGCGCCTGTGCCTCGATCGGGTCTCCCAGCCTGGTGCCCGTCCCGTGTGCCTCCACCACGTCCACGTCCTTGGACGTCAGCCCCGCCGAAGCAAGCGCATCGTGGATCAACCGCTGCTGCGCCGTGCCGCTGGGCGCCGTCAGGCCGTTGGACGCACCGTCCTGGTTGACCGCGGAGCCCCGGACGACCGCCAGCACGGTGTGTCCCAGGCGTCGGGCGTCGGAGAGCCGCTCCAGCACCAGCAGTCCCGCGCCTTCGGAGAAGCCGGTTCCGTCCGCGCCCGCCGCGAACGACTTGCACCGTCCGTCCGGGGCAAGGGCCCGCTGCCGGGAGAACGCCGTGAGGACGCCCGGGCTGCCCATGACCGCTGCGCCCCCCGCCAGCGCGAGCGAACACTCACCTCGTCGCAATGACTGCGCCGCCAGGTGCACCGCGACCAGTGAGGAGGAGCACGCCGTGTCGACGGTGATCGCCGGCCCCTCCAGGCCCAGGCTGTAGGCGACTCTGCCCGAGGCGACGCTGCCGGCATTGGCGGTCATGAGGTAGCCCTGCAGATCGTCCGCGGCCTCGTGCACACGTACGCCGTATTCGTGGTTCTCGACGCCCACGAACACACCGGTCCGACTGCCCTGCAGGCCCGCGGGGTCGATTCCCGCACGCTCGAACGCCTCCCACGACACCTCCAGCAGCAGTCGCTGCTGCGGGTCCATCGCGGCTGCCTCGCGGGGACCGATACCGAAGAAGCCGGCGTCGAACTCCGTAGCCGTGTCCAGGAATCCGCCCTGCGCGCCACCACCGGCCCCGGAAGGGGCGTGATCCTGAGCGAAGACGCGTTCCAGGTCCCATCCACGGTCGGCAGGGAGGTCCGACAGGGCTTCCCTGCCCTCGGACACCAGCCTCCAGAGGTCCTCGGGCGAGTGCACCTCCCCGGGGAAGCGGCATCCGATGCCGACGATCGCGACGGGCTCGTCGTGCAGGACCGGCTGCGAGTCCGGAGCGGACGCCGGGTCCGCCAGTCCGAGTTCTCTGCGCAACCGGCCGGCCAGCGACCGGGGAGTCGGATGGTCGAAGCCGACCGTGGGCGGCAGACCCACCCCGGCCGCCGTGTTCAGCCGGTCCCTCAAGGCGACCAGCGGCAATGAGCCCAGTCCCAGGTCCCGGAACGTCATGTCCGCCTGGATCCGTGGCCGCGCGTCCGCATCCGCCGGGTGCAGAACTGCCCGTGTGTGCTCCACGACCAGAGCGAGGAGCTCCCGGCTCTGTTCCTGCTCCGGCAGGTTCGACAGACGCAGAGCGAGTCCAGCCCCCGACGCCACCTCACCCTGCGGCCGGCCGACCGCGTGAGCCGTGAAATCAGGGCCGGCGAACTCGGTCATCTGCGCATCCCCTGCTTTAGAGCGAAACGATCCTTCTCGCGGGGGTACCATGCATGGCGGAGATAGAAGATTGATACTCGGTCAGTCAGCGGGGGGCGACGACCAAGTGGGTTGTGCTCGTCCTGCGCCGGTGTGTCGACGGCACCCGCGTCACGCAACTCGCCCGCGCCCACGGCTTGGCCGACTCCATGAACGGCCCGCCGCCACCGTGGACATCCCACCCTGACCGACCTCGGTCACGAGAACGCCGCGGAAGTCCTCCGCCACCGGTCGAAGCCGAAGGGCGGCGAACTCGCCGAGTGCGCACCGGTGTTCAACACCGTGATTTGGGGCGTCCACGCCGTCGCCGAACGCGCCAACGCCCCGCAGAAGGTCACGAGACGTCACCGAGAAGGGTTCATTGATTGTTCCATGATCCAGCAGGGGGACCTGGCCGCATTCCATTCCCTGGAGATCCGTCCATGACGGAAGTGACGTTCACCGTCCTGGGTGCGGTCCGTGCCTGGCACCACGGAGTCGAACTGGACCTGGGCTATCCCCAGCAACGGGCCGTTCTGGCCGCCCTGCTCGTGCGGGAAGGGGCCTCCGCGACGCTCGACGAGCTCGTCGACGGCATCTGGGGAGAGAACGCCCCTCAATCGTCGGCGCGTCAGATACGTACCTACATCTACCGCCTCAGGAAGACACTGGGAGCCCGCGGCCGACTCAGCATCAGGTCGATGGGGGGTGGCTACCTCCTGGAATCCGGACCCGAGTCGAGTGATCTCTCCCGCTTCACACACCTCGTCACCCAGGCCCGCGAGTCCCACCGGGCCGGCGACACGGTGTCCGCCGCAGCTCGCTACGGCGATGCCCTCGCCCTGTGGACGGGGACCGCACTGGCAGGCATCCCGGGCCCCTACGCGGCCACCCAGCGAACACGGCTCACCGAACTGCAGTTGGTTGCCGAGGAAGAGCGGCTGGCATGCACTCTTGAGCTCGGAGCCTACAACCAGGCCGCCGCCGAGCTCTCCGGACTCGTCGCCTCCCATCCGCTGCGCGAACGTCTCTGCGAGCTTCAGATGATGGCGCTCTACGGCGCCGGCAGGCAGGCCGAAGCACTCGACTCCTTCTACACGACCAGCCGCCGGCTGAGGAAGGAGCTGGGTGTCGGACCCGGCCAGGCGCTGAGCACGGTGCATCAGCGCATACTCGACAACGACCCCATGCTGCTGCGCGCCGCTCCCGCCACAGCGCCTTCCTCGGTGACAACGACATCAGCCAGGACTGCCACCCCGACGCCGAAGCCGGCACAACTGCCGGCGGACCAGCCGCACTTCACGGGACGCGCGGACGAGCAGGCAGCCGTCACCGTGCTCGCGGGAAAGGCAGAGCGCACGGTGGTGACAGCCGCCATCACCGGTCCGGCGGGCGTCGGGAAAACAGCACTGGCGGTGCACTGGTCCCACAGGGCCGCCAGTTCGTTTCCGGACGGGCAGCTCTATGTGAATCTGCATGGATTCGGCCCGACCGGCACTCCGCTGGAGCCCGCTACGGTGATCCACGGATTCCTCGATGCGCTCGGAGTTCACCCGGAACGGATTCCGGCGGATTTCGAGAACCTGGTCAGGTTCTACCGCAGCCTCCTCGCAGGACGGCGCATGCTCGTCGTGCTCGACAACGCCCGCGACTCCGAGCAGGTCAGGCCCTTGCTGCCCGGCACGGCCGGTTGTCTGGTCCTGGTGACCAGCCGGGACCGACTGCCGGGCCTGGTCGCCTTCGACGGCGCCTGCCCGCTCCCGCTGGACCTGCTCAGCGAGGCGGAGTCGCATGAACTGCTGACACACCGGCTGGGAGCGGAACGCGTCGCCGCCGAACCCAGGGCAGTCGAGGAACTGATCGGGCTCTGCGCCCGGCTCCCGCTGGCACTGAACGTCACGGCGTCCCGCGCCATCGCCGTGCAGCCTGTCTCCTCCCTGGCGTCACTCGTCTCCCAGCTGCGCGCACCTCACGGCCGGATGGCCGCCCTTGACGCGGGTGATGTGCTCACGGACGTCCAGACGGTGTTCTCCTGGTCCTATCGCCTCCTGGACGAAGAGGCTGCCCGGATGTTCCGGTTGCTCGGCCTGCATCCGAACGGGGACATCACGGTGCCCTCCGCCGCCGCTCTGGCCGCCTGCGGTCACGACCAGGCGCAAGCGGCCCTGGAGGCACTCGCCCGCGCGCATCTGCTGACCGAAGTCATTCCGGGGCGCTACTCCCTCCACTCCGTCCTGCGCGCCTACGCGGTCGAGCAGTCCCGCATCCACGACTCCGGTACCTGTCACGTCACATGAGCAGGCCGGGTGTGCAGGCCGGTCCCGGAGTGCCGGTGCTCGTGGTCGTCCGCTCGCCGGCGCGTCGGCTCCTTACGTCAGGAGTGCGTGGTTGTCAACGGCTGCCTGTCTGGACCGCTCCGGATTCCCATCCCCCCATGCCAACGCCATGATCCTCATGGCGGCCCGTGTGTCGGCCGCATCTGTCTGATCCTGTTCTGTCGGACGCGACCGCAGGAGTTGTGTGACTCGGAGGGGGCCGTGGACATGGTGGACTGCATCATCGTTGGGCACAACGATGGCGACTTTCCGGCGCAGGTCGACATGGTCGCGGGCATGGGGCGCGATTCCGGTGCGTACCGCGACCTGTCGCTCGCCTTCATGCAGTGGGAGGGCGTGCCGACCCGGGCCCTCGACTTCCTGACCCGGCAACGCGTGGCGGACAGCTACGGCGACGACCGGCGCTACCACAATCTCGAGATGCTCTGGCCCACCATCACCTACCTCGGCTCGTTCCTGGCGCGGCACGGCTACTCCTTCGACTACGTCAACCTGTTCCAGGACGAGAAGGAACAGTTCGCGGCCAAGCTCGCCGACGAACCGCTCGCCGTGGCGGTCACCACCACCCTGTACGTCACGCCCGATCCCGCCGTCGAGGTCGTGCAGTTCGTCCGGGAGCACAGCCCGAAGACGAAGGTGATCGTCGGCGGCCCGTTCGTGGCCAACTACGCGCGGCAGACCTCGCGGTCCGCCTTCAGTCAGGTGCTCAACCTCGTCGGTGCGGACGTCTACGTGGTCAGCAGTGAAGGTGAGAGCACGATGGCGAACGTGCTGGCCGCGCTCAAGGCAGGCAAGTCGCTGCGCGGCATACCGAACGTCATCTTCCGGGAAGACGGGGAGTGGGTCTTCAACGACGAGAAGATCGAGTCGAACGCGCTCGACCAGAACATGGTGGACTACCACCTGTTCGAAGGGTCGCTGGGACAGTTCGTCACGCTGCGCACCGCGAAGTCCTGCCCCTTCTCGTGCGCCTTCTGCGGCTTTCCGGCGCGGGCCGGCAAGTACATCTACCAGCCGACCGAACTCGTGGAGCTCGAACTCGACCGGATCCGGGAGCACGGGTCCGTCACCAGCCTCACCATCATCGACGACACGGTGAACGTGCCGAAGGTCCGCTTCAAAGAAATACTCCGGATGATGATCCGGAAGGACTACGGGTTCCGATGGAACTCCTTCTACCGCAGCGACCACGGCGACGACGAGACCATCGAGCTGATGGCAGAGGCCGGCTGCGAGGGAGTCTTCCTCGGTGTGGAGTCCGGGTCGGACACCATGCTCAAGGGAATGAACAAGACCGCCCGGCGGCACAATTACATGCGGGCGATTCCGCGGCTGCGGCAGGCCGGCATCGTTACCCACGCGAACCTCATCATCGGATTCCCCGGTGAAACGAAGGAGACCGTGGACGAGACCCGCAGCCTGCTGGCCGAGGCACAGCCGGACTTCTTCCGTCCGCAACTGTGGTACGCCGACCCCATCACGCCGATCTGGGAACGGCGCGATGAATTCGACGTATCCGGCTCGATGTTCAACTGGCGGCACCGGACGATGACCTCCGACCAGGCGGCCGACATCATCGACGACATGTTCCTTGACACCCCGGATTCCCTCTGGCTGCCGCAGAGCGGATTCGAGCTGTGGAGCGTCTTCTATCTGATGCGCCGGGGAATGAGCCTCGATCAGGTGAAGCAGTACGTGCGCGCGTTCAACGCCGCGGTCGGGGAGAACGTAGGTCGCTCCACTCCGGTCGAAGTCAGCGCGGCCGCAGTGGACCGCCTTGTCGAATCCGCGCAGTTCAAGCCGGCCGGCGTCGGCGGTGCCCCGCTGCCCGGGGCGGTCCCCGCCTAGGGCGTGTTGCGAAAGTAGCGCCGTCCGCCCGGAGGGCGGGGCCCGCGGCGTCTGGTGCGTGCGATCGCAAGGCGGTGGGGGCACCTCCCAGGCGCAGCTCTGGGGGAGATCATCCTCGTACTGGGCGTACTTGGATGAGTCCGACAACGCAGCGAGGGGGCACCTCCCGTGCCCGAAGGGCTACGGGGGAGTGCGTGCCAGGCGTCGCGTGCCAGGCGGGACTTTCGCAACACGCCCTAGGCCGCGTACCCCGCGTTCCGTTTCTGGTCGATACAGGAGAAGCGTCAGATGGTCATCGAGAACACAGCCGTCACGGACATCGTCGACCAGTTCGAGCGGAGCGTCGACACCAGGCCGGACGAGCCCGCGGTCGTCCACGGTGACCTGGTGCTGAGCTACCGCGAACTGGACCGCCGGGCCAACCGCCTGGCCCACGCTCTCATCGCCGCCGGAGTGGGCGTGGAGTCCGTCGTCGCGACAGTTCTGGAGCCGTCCGCCGATCTCCTCGTCGCCTACCTCGCCGTGCTCAAGAGCGGCGGCGCGTTTCTCCCCGTCGACCCCGGCCAGCCGGCGCGCAGGCTGGCGGACCTGGTCTCCCGTGCGGGTGCCCGGGCCGCGATCGTGCCCGACGGCGGCGCCGGATTCCCGCTCGGTGACGTGACGGCCGTCCCGGTGTCGGCGGCCGCGCACGGCGACGCCGAAGCGCTCCGCCCCCGGCCGGCCGTGTGCCCCGAACAGCTCGCCTATGTCATCTACACCAGCGGCTCGACCGGGCGACCGAAGGCGGTCGGCGTGAGCCGCCACGCCATTTCCCAGCACACTTCGGCGATCGCCGACCGGTACGAACTTTCCGCAGCCGACCGCGTCCTGCAGCCCGCGCGCCCCGGCGTCGACGTCGCCATCGAACAGAGCCTCACTCCGTTGACCCGCGGGGCGAGCGTTCTGGTGCCGGTCGGCCGGTGGGGCGCGCTCGAACTGGTCGAGAAGATCCGACAGGCCCGGCCGACCGTGGTGGACCTGCTGCCCGGATACGCACAGCACATCGTGGACAGCTACGCCGACGGGTCACTGGACTCCATCCGGCTGCTCCTGCTCGGCGGCGACACCGTCAAGCCCGGCGATATCCGCGCCTGGCGCCGGATTCTGCCCGCGAACGCCCGGATCATGAATGCCTACGGTCCGACGGAGGCGACGATCACTGCGGTGGCGGGTGTGGTGGGCTCGGGCGCCGGTGGGGATGGAGTTGTGCCGATCGGGGTGCCGGTCTGTGGGGTGCGGGTCTTCGTGGTGGACGAGGACTTGCGCGAGGTGCCGGTCGGGGTGCCGGGGGAGTTGTTGATCGGTGGAGAAGGGGTGGCGCGGGGGTATGTGGGCCAGCCCGGTCTGACGGCGGAGCGGTTCGTGCCTGATCCGTTCGGTGGGTCGGGTGGGCGGCTGTACCGGTCGGGTGACCGGTGTGTGTGGCGTGCGGACGGCGTGCTGGAGTTCGTCGGCCGGATTGATGAGCAGGTCAAGATCCGTGGCTTCCGGGTGGAACCGGGAGAGGTCGAGGCGGTCGTCGCCGGGCATCCGGGGGTTGCGGAGTGCCTGGTGATGGTGCGTGAGGACCGCCCTGGCGACCGCCGGTTGGTGGCCTATGCGCGCCCGGTGCCGTCCAAGTCCGGCAGCGACCTTGAGCCGGTGTCGCCGGTGGAGTTGCGCGAGTTGGTGCAGGAGACTCTGCCGCACTACATGGTGCCGGCGGCCTTCGTGCGGGTGTCACGCTTCCCGTTGACGGTGAACGGCAAGGTCGACCGGTCGGCGTTGCCGGTGCCGGCGCGGGAGGATCTGGCGGTTTCGGAGGGTGCGGAGCCGGTCGGTGAGGTGGAGCGCACAGTCGCGGAGGTGTGGAGCCGGGTCCTGGGAGTGGACCGGGTCGGTCTGCACGACA
>NZ_JBSGZO010000095.1:0-23043 GCF_053611045.1 Streptomyces sp. NPDC054841
AGCCCCCCGGCACGGATGTGCCGGGGGGCTTGCTGATGCGTTACGGAAGGTTCCGGGCCATGACGATGCGCTGGACCTGGTTCGTACCCTCGTAGATCTGCGTGCTTTACGGCATCCAAAGCTCTGACCTGCACCAACGGCCCTTCAGAGGAGGGCTCACCCAGCATTTCCCCATGATCAATCAGAGCTGTCCCAGGTCAGACCGCGCGGACCGCCGTGCGGCGATGCTGGGACGGAACCGTCACGCTTCCGCACGCTGCACCCGCCCCCTTGACGGGGCTGATACCGGAGGGTGAGGGTCGTGCACGCTGGTGCAACCCACTCGACACCGGGAGTGACTGTGACCCTAAAGTTCCTCGGGATCATCCCTAACACGCCGACCGACGAGTCTCCGACGATCTGGCTCCACGAGGAGACGGGAGACCTTCTGATCCAGTCGTACAAGGCGACTGAAGAGGAAGTGGAGGAGTGCCAGGAGGTTGGTTCGATCCCCGGCCACTCCACGGATGTCCCGGACCACGAGACGATCATCAGGCTTCCAGCGGTCATGCTGAAGTACATCCCCCGCCCGAACGACGACAACGGAGAGACGGCAAGTGCAACCACCAGCGCGTAACGCCCTGGCTATGGCGCAACGCTCAGCGGTTCACCTTGAGTTGCGCGATAGCTACATGCTGGATGACCCCGAGTTCATCGCATGGAAGCAGGGCAAGCGGCTTGATCCCGCCGACCGGTCCTTGTGGTGGGGCGGCTGGCATGACGCGGTGCGCGATGCGGTCGCCCGTGGCGTCGTGGTCCGGCGTGCGCGCATCGTCTCGGAGCCGATCAGCGACTACGTCCGATACGAGTTCGACTGCACATTCACCAACGTTGCAGCGGGTGAGTTGGTTCGTTGGTTGCCGAGGCGGAAGGCAACCGATCTTGCCCTGCCCGGTACGGACTTCTGGGTGTTCGACGGCGCACAAGCGCTCTTTCACCACTTCACCGGAAATGGTCAGTTGGACGAGGACGGCCGGGAGTACACGGACGATCCAGCGCGGGTGAAGCTGTGCGCCGACGCCTTCGAGGCTGTGTGGCAACGCGCGATTCCGCACGAGGAGTACCGGCCCCGCTGACCCATCGCAATCATGGCTCTCTCTCCGTCTTCGAGTGCCCAGCAGGCCCGGCAGGCGCTAGCAGATCGACTCGCTGAGCTCTGCCGGGATGCTGGGCTGACCGGGCGCGATATCGCCGATCGTTGCGACTGGCATCCGTCCAAGTCGTCTCGGATCATGAACGCCCGGACGCCGCCGTCCGCCGACGACATTCGAGCCTGGTGCCGGGCGTGCGGAGCCGAGGACCAGACCGCCGATCTGACTGCCTCGCTTCGGACAGCCGAGGGTATGTGGGTTGGCTGGCGGCGCATGGAGCGTGCCGGGCTCAAGCAGGCGCAGGAAGCCCGCTTGCCGCTGTTCGAGCGCACACACCGTTTCCGCTCGTACTCGTCCTGGTTCGTGCCGGGTCTGATCCAGACGCACGGCTACACCGAGGCCGTGTTGCGCGCAGTTCAGCGCCGCAGGGTAGAGGTGGACGATGTGGCCGAAGCCGTGGCCGTCCGCATGGAACGCCAGCGCGTGTTGTACGAGGGAGATCGGCGGTTTGCCTTCCTCGTTGAGGAGTCGGTCTTGCGGAACGGCATCGGCGGAACAGACGTGCTGATCGGACAGCTTGGCCACCTGCTTACGGTCGGATCACTGCCCAACGTCAGCTTGGGTGTGGTGCCAATGCGGGCGGATCGTTCCAGGATGCCAGTTGAGGGGTTCTGGATCTTCGACACGGCACAGGTCAATGTCGAGTTGGTCTCTGGCTATCTCACGATCACGCAGCCCAGCGAGGTAGCCATGTACGCCGACACCTTCGCCGAGCTGACCGACTTGGCCGTCTACGGAGCGAACGCACGCGCGCTGATTACGGCTGCGATGGACTCGCTGGGGTGATTGCCGTGCAACCTCGTGCAATCACATGGCCGTTGGTTCGTTCACGCTCCTACGGTCGTTGCATCGAGAGCGGATCAGCCAGGGAGGCCACGCGTGGTGACGCAGCAACCGCAGGGATACGACCTGACTGAGCTACCGGCCGAGCCTTCTGCCAAGCCCGGCTGCTCTGCTTGTCTGTCCATAGTGGTCGCCAGGGAGAACGCGCGCTCCAGGGGCGACTACAGCGGAGTTTCTGACCGCAATGTGGAACTGCGCCAGCACCGCACGGAGGCGCACTGATGGACATGCAGACGTGGCGAGACAGCCGTACCCGAGCAGATGACGCCACCAAGGCGCTTCGGGAAGCTTTGGAGGCTCTCGGCGTCCCAGAGAACGTCAGGGAGCATCTGCGGCCGATGGTCACCCACTCCGGCACCCCATACGTGCACGTGGGCATGGTCCGGGCGGATCACATCGAGCGGGTGGCGGAAGCGCTGCGCGTTGCAGCGGCCATGAGGAGCGCGGCGAATTGACGGCTCCGTCTCTTCCCGGGATCGCGGCACCCCGAGGGGCACTGATGGTCACGCGCGCGGACATCGGCGAGCGGGTTGCAGACGCGTCGGGGAGAGTCGGCATTCTCCGGGATGTGATCAGGGACTACGAGGACCCTGCCGAGCTCCCGAACGAACGGCGCAAGCGCCCTACGGCGTTCCTGTGGCCCGAAGCCGGGGGCCCTGAGTGGTTGGTCCCACCGGACACCGTGAAGCGCGCTTAGAAGACTCCGGCACGTCCGCTGCCCCCGTGGCGGACAGCCGGACAGCCCCCGACCGGACAAGCCTTCGAGCACGGGCAGACGTGCCCGGTCTGAGCTGACGGGCTCAGGCTCTCGCCCCGGTCCGCCCCTTAACTGGGGTGCTGCCCTAGGCAGTGAGGGCAACCGCTTCGGGCCTAGGGCAGCCGAAGCACCCAAACGCCCGCCCCGGTGGATCACGGCCCTAGGACAGCCTGAGTGCCGCCGGGGCGGGTCAGCAAGTGCAGTGCACTACTCCAATGGAGAGAGGTACTACGCATGACCGCAGTTTCCGAGTTCGAGTTCCGCACGTCCAGCGCGTGCCAGTACAACAACAAGGACCCCCGTTGTGTGGAGGTTGCCACCAACGTTCCCGGCAAGGTGGTGGTCCGCAACTCCGTGAGCGGCCAGACGGTCGAGTTCACCGCCGTGGAGTGGGCGGAGTTCCTTCCTGGTGCCAAGCTGGGGGAGTTCGACGTCACGGCGTAGGGAGTCGTCATGCAGCAGTGCCCCCGGTGTGGTGGTAGCGCGGAGTCCGACCCGGAGCACTCCGGAGTGATGCGCTGCATGTCGTGCTGGGAAGTGTGGGCACTGCCAACTGAGCGGAACTGTCCCGGCAACCGGCCGATGCTCATGTCTGCACTGCGGACGCTGAACGCGTTCCGGGATCTCCGCCGCTGATCCAACAAACGAACGCCCCTGCCGATCACAGCAGGGGCGTTCTTTGGTTTGTTCGAGGACTTCAGAGCAGAGCGTTGAAGGGGTTGGAAGTGTCGAGGGATTCCGGCCGCTTCACCGGTTCCGGCTTCGGGGCCTCCTTCGGCTCCGGTCGGTAGGCGTCCAGGTGGACGACCTTGGTTCCGTTGCTTTCCATTACTGTCCGCTTCGCCGGCTCGGGCTCCACGGTCGCCACTGCGTGACGGGAATCGTCACCGCCGAGTGTGAATACGGTGGCCGGTCGGCCGGTTTTCCCCGACCGTTCCACGGTGACGACGATTTCGGGAAGTGCCTTGACCTCACTGGCAGTTGCTCCCACGTACGGGAGCACCTGAGATGACGTGGCCCGACCGCCGTGGAGTTCGATACGGGCGCGTACCTTGTCGGCGAGGCTGAGCGGCCGACGCTTCACCTTCGGAGCGTCTGCCCCCTTGGTGATCCGTACCGCGTCCTGGACGGAGCGGCGTACGAGCGTGAAAGCAGCGGACAGGATCTCTTCCGTGATGGTCTCGGAGCACTCGGAGGCTGCCAGGCAGGCCGCGACCCTGAGCGTCTGCTCTGCGGTCCGTTCGATGAACACTGCCTGTCCCTCGGGCAGGGTCTCGCCCAGGATGCGGGCGTAGCGGCGAACGATCCGCCACAGTGGCCGGGCGTCCTCCCCAAGCGTGATCACACGGGGTCGGGCGGTGGCCCAGGCGTAGGCATCGGACAGCTCCCAGCCGTCCACATCGGGCAGGCTCACGCGGTCGTCATCGAGCATCGGAACGGAGCCGAGGAGGAACGGCAGGATGCGGTTGTACGAGCCTCCCGCCGCTTCCGACTCACCTACGTACTTGGCCCAGTCGGACGGAGTGATGTGGGAGTGGAGGACCATGGCAGGGTCGCGTACTTCCTGGGCCTCATCCTTCGTGGTGTTGCGGAGAGTTGTGCCGTCCCAGGCAGCACGGAGTTTGGTAGTGAACGAGGGGTCGCGCTTGACCCGCTTCAACACCTCCGTCCACTCCTCCTCCACCACCAGAGCGCGGACATCCCGGCCCCGTTCGGTTTCGGTGGTCGCTTCCTGCTGCTCCCACAGGTGATTGACCATGCTCGCGCCGGAGGTGATCCCGGAGGTGGTGTGGGTGGCGAGGAAGCGGCCCAGAGACTTGTCAAGGACGTGAAGCGCGGCCCGGAGCGCGGTTCCCTTCCCCCTGCCCGTTCCGGCCACCAGGGCGGACCACAGGAGCACGGGGCGGGCGTTGCCACGGGATGAAACGTGAACCGTTCCGCCGATAGCGGCCGACCACATCGACAGGGCAGCCACGTACACCCCCAACGCGTCCGCTTCCAGGAACGGGGCGATCTTGCGGACTGCGCGACCGATCGGACCGTACAGAACGGGGGTGCTCATGCTGCCTCTATCTCAAGAAGGGTTAGTTGGGTGGCCACTGGCCGGGGGTGCCGGACGCACTGAGCGCCCGGCATGGTGGGCGCGGCACTCAGGCCGCTGCCGCTTTTCCCTCGGAGCCGTCCCGGTGAGTCAGTTCGTACGCGTGGCGCACGCTCATGGGGATGCGTCCCTTGGTCGGCACCGGGTAGCCGTTCTCCCGTGCCCAGGCTCGTACGGCACGGTTGCGCTCACGCTCAGACATGGCCTTGGGACCGACCTTGGCAGGCTCGGGAAGCGGGTCGCCTCCGGTCAACTCACCCACGCGAACAGCCGCCTTGAAGCGTCCGGGCTCGCGCACGTCCATGCACGGGATGCCACGCTCTGACGCGTCCGTCAGCTTGGCTGCGTTGCGCTCCCCACCGTCACCCAGGATGAGCAGGACCGTGCAGTCATCGGCACGGCCGACCACTTCGTATCCCAGGTTCCGCACAGCCTCACGGGCCGTGTCCCAGTCGTACCCCGGTACTTCACCGGCCAGCATCACGGACGGGACAGGCTCCGCCGCTTCCACGCTCACCGCTACAGGCACCGGCACCGGCACCGGCTCCGGCTCCGGCTCCGGCTCCGGCTGGGCAACGACAGGCAACGCCTCATCAACGGATTCGTCAGTGTCCGTCAGCCCCACACCAAGTGTGTCCACCAGGTACCGACCGAAGGTGACGTTGTGTTCAAGGCAGAGGTCCCAGGTGTGCCGTCCCAGGGTCAGCGTCTCTACGGCTTCTACCTCGCTGCCATCACGCGCTATGTGAGCATCGCAAAAGGTGTGCTGAACGGGGACTAGAACCGTCTTACGCATCGCTGGGAATCCTTTGATTCGGTCGGGCAGTCGGAAGTCTCAGTGAGTGGCCGGAGCGTTGCTCTTACAGCCGCCGCATCGTGTGATGCGAACTGATCAACATCCCGCCTGGCCCCTATCACGAAACGGTAACGTACGCATAACTAAACGATAATAGAGATGAATGGAATAGCGGGGTAATGGGTAATAGAAAAGAAATAGGGACCGCCGGGGGCGCCTTCCTTCCATCGCGTTTGCCAATCAAATCCCCAGGGCCGTGAGCCGCCACAAGACGCGTGATGCGATCACCCTTTCTTGCAGGAATGGCAGTGCTCGGGAATGTGCCGCAAACCGTCGCCCCAAGGTCGTTTCTTGCCCGTCAGTTGCCACGCAATGTGGATTGCGGACTCGCGCACGCAGGCGGAGCACTGAGGTACAGCCCAGGGGCATTCGAAGCCGGGGCGGTGCACTCCGCTATGAGCCCTTGCGGCACCGGCCTTGGCCGCTCGACGGGCGCTCACTGCGCATCACCCTGGAAGGTCCAGCCCAGCCGCTTCATGCCCTCTGCCGTTAGTCCGAGGGCTCCGGCAAGCTGCCGGTACTCGGTCAGGTGGTCCCGTGTGGCCGAGCCGTCCAGGATCTTGCCGTAGTAGGTCAGCATCACGGCCACACTCGGCACGAACGACTCATCCCACATGGCAGCTTGAGGACTGCTCCACCACTGCCGCCACTGCTCGCCCTCAGTCTCCGACCATTCGCGCTCCGGTGGCATGTCTGGCACCGGTAGCCCGTGCTCCCAGGGGAGTTCGACCAAACCCTTGTATCGGCTGTGCGGTGAATCGGGGTTCCGGAACTTGGGCATCACTGACCTCCAAATGGTTCGGGTCCGTTGGTTTCCATTACTGTCTACTTGGGCCGGCCTCGGCCCGTTGTGGACGCTGAGTGACACAGACCGTCTCGGGTCCTTGCTCACAAACAAAAGAACGGGGCCTCCACCATTTCGGCAGAGGCCCCGTTCGCGGATACGTCAGGCAGGCCACTCGACCGCAGCCTTGACGATTCCCTTCGTGGGCTTGGTCTCGTCAAAGGTGTTGTCGGTCTTCTTGGTGTCCATCCCCGGGAACCGTACGATCTTTCCGCCGAACAGGTGCAGGGTGTCGATGTAGTCGGCCCGGTACTTCTCACTCTGCCCCTCACGGAACCCCGTGAACTGGGATGCATAGGTGGCGAATTCGCTGTGCCCGGCCACGATGTCCACGCCGGTCGGCATGGCAGTAGTGGAGGCAACCGTGAACCCGGCCAGACGAGCAACAACGCCGTTGGCGGTCACACCGCCCTCACCGTATGCCGCAGCGTTCGCAACGGCCGGGTGCTCAATGAGGTACCGCTTCACGCGCGACGAGACAACGACGTACCGGCCTGTGGGAATGTCGTTGTCGTCGAGGGACAACATCATGTCAAGGATTGCGCTGTAAAGGCTCTGAGGGATGCTCCCAGCGGTCGGCTTGATGTTTGGAAGGGCCGTGGCCCCGTTGGCGATGATGCCGCCCATGAAGGTGTCAGCCTCGCGCGCAAGGGACCGGATCATCTGCTGATTAATCGGGGAGTCAAGGCCACCGGCGAGCTGGACCTTCTCCGCGTCCTCTACCAACACTTGCAGGTACTTCGCTTCGGTGATCGGCAACTTCTGGTCAACGGTCTCCGGCCGCTGTGCCGTCATGCCATTGGCGACGGTGTAGTCACCAACTGTGGGTCGCAGTAGCGAGTTGATGTGAACAACGTCGCCCTGCTTTCGAATGTCACCCTCGTACTTGTTGTTGGCGACGATCGGAGAAGCCCAGACGAGCAACGGGTCGAAGGCAACGAGGAGTTCGGAATCCCAGACTTCCGGTACAAACGTGTGGGAGGCCGGGTTCTGGTAGGCAAAGGTCATATGGGTCCTCCTGGTTAGCGGTTACGAACGTCGAGAGAAACGCGACGGTGGGGGATAGGGCCGCCACGGTGGGAGTGGCCGGTTCCGGTGAGCTGAGGGAACTCCGGCTGTTGTGCCGCCGTGAACGGGGCCAGGGCCTCACCAATAGCCTCCGCCGATGGGTTGCCGTCCTCTCCAAGAAGCTTGGAAGCGTCCAGGTAATCGGTGAAGCCGTGGCCGAGCTCGATACCGGACTGCGCAGCCTGGACCTTGAGTTCTGCCTGGGCGAGCTTGGCGGCGTACTCGCGCTGCACCTCGGCCCGAATGGAATCGACAGGCATAGACTCTGGAGTCTTTGAAATCGGTTCTGCGTCGCTCATGGCGACACCTCCTCAAGATCTAATGAAGCTAGAAGTAGAAGTAAGTAGAAGGGCCGCTCTCAAGGCGGCCCTATTACCTCACAAGAGGACAACGTAAGAGAAGACACTGCCCCCCTTACCCCCCATGAATGAATCATGAGTGAGCAAGGGGAGCGTGTCTCTCTACGTGTCATCTCACAGGGAGGTATCCGCAGAGCCTCATAACGACTTAGGAACTGCCCGGCCTGTAGGCCGTGCCAGAGGCACACCGCCGAGTGTGCATGGCCCCAGAGGAATGACCCTCTACTGTTCTGAATTAATGCGACACAGAGAGGAGGCCGCCCGGAAGCGGCCTCCTCCCTGTCACGTCCCTGTGGTGTTGATCCGCCCCCACAACTCCCGGTAGCCCGACAGGTCCTGCTCCTCCAGGCCGTCGAAGTCATAGACCAGGTTCCTGTTCTTGCCGACATGGACGCCTGCGTACCTGAGGCGCCGTGTACGTGCCTTGGCAGCCTTCTGGTGGGCCTGACAGTGCCTACGGGGGCGCCCCTTCCGTGGCGCCAGCGCGGCGTACAGAGGCTCACGGCACCCGGTCCACTGGCAAGAATTCGGGGGATAGTTCCGACGCTCCACTAGGAAGCCCGAACCGAACTGCGCGCCGGTTTCCTCCGCTTGGACATGTAGGGAGAGCAGTTCGCTGTAGTCGTCGGGTCCCTCCACGCCGGGGCGTTTCTGCATGAGCGATTCCAGGTTCCGACGATTCGACTCCGGGTCGAAGCTGGGCAGTGCAGCCACGATGGGCACCCAGCTCAAAGGAACCATCCCGGCATGGGCCGCCGCTATTCGATCAAATTCCGCTTCCTCTTGGCGTGGCCAGAACCCCGGCCACTTCCCCCACACTTCGGGGCCAGCGGCCTCCAGGAGTGCGTCTGCCTTTTCCTCCAGCTTGACCCGGCACCTGTCATCCAACGGCGGAATGGTTCCGTTCACGTAGTCCTCTCGGGAAACAAAAAAGGCCCCCGGTTGCCTCGGGGGCGTCGTCGTTCTGCCTGCTGTTCAGTTCTGACGGTCGAGCCACGTTTCCAGATCGACAGGTCGACACCGAAGCGCCTGCCCCACCTTTCGAAATGGAATGCCACACTGCTTCCAGTTCTCGTAAACCCAACTGCGAGGCTTAGCCAGGTAAGCGGCCACGTCATCTACGGTCATGAGCTTGGTCATCTGCCCTCCGGGAAAGGAAAACCCCCGAGTCGCCTCGGGGGTCGTTGGATGTGAAGTTCGGGAAGAGTCTTACTAACCGTCCGCGCTCGCCATGGCGTCCAGCATTGCCTTGGACTTCTCGGTCAGCTCGCCTCCGGCCTTTCCGGCCAGCGTGCTAAGGAACCCATCCCGACGCGCTTTCTTCAAGTGGTCCTTGACCGTCTCGGGGCGGCGGTCGATCAGTCGAGCCAGCCACGGAACAGGGGCCGGGGCCCCGCTGTCCGCCATGCCTGTGTACGTGACCGCCAGCATCGCCAAGTACCGCTCCGACAGGCCCTCATTGGCCAGGAGCTGACCGGCCGCCTCTCCTGACTCCTTGAGTTTCCGCGCAACGTCCTCCAACGTCCGCTGAGCCTCCGGGGCCACCTTGGCCACGTTCATGGCTGCCGCGATGTCCAGCCTGCGGAGCACGGTCGTAGAGATACCCCGCACCACGTCACGAGGGGTCGCGTCGTCGGCGGGCTCCACGGTCATGCGCTGCGGTCCCCCGGTTACCGGTCCAGTCGGCCACCACATCCGGACCACCCAGCCTCCTTGCTGCTGAGTGATCTCGAACCCGCTCTCATCTGCTTCCATGTCTCTCACTATAGCACCACACAGGGTGGTCCACCCTGTGTTGACAACCCAGGGTGGTCATACCCAGACTTGGCATCGGGCCCCGCTGGTGGGGCTCAGGATCAGAAGGGGCGGGCACGCCAGTGGCAAGGGCTTGGGTAGCGAGATCGAAGGACGACCCGAAGAAGTGGACCGCCTTTTGGTACGACCCTGACGGCAAGCAGCGGCAGAAGTCGTTCGAGACCAAGAAGCGCGCAGACGACCACCGCAAGCGCAAGGAACAAGAACTCGACGCTGGCACCTACCTGGACGACCGGTTGGGTAAGCAGCCGGTGACGGCCGTCTGGCAGCAGTGGACGAATCAAAGGAAGTTGGAGAACAGCACCAAGAAGCAGTACCGATCGATCCAGACGACGACCATTGAGCCGTTCTTCAAGGCCCGTTCCATCGTGTCCCTGAAGGTGGCGGACGTTGAGCAGTGGCTCTTGTGGATGGAGCAGGACCGCAAGCTGTCGGCCCGTACTCGCCGTCAGCGCTTCTCGTTCTTCTCCGGGATGATGGATTGGGCCGTCGTCAACGAGATCATCGGCCGCAACCCGTGCAAGAAGATCAGGCACGCTGGCAGCCGTGCCAAGGAGATACGCGAGCACAAGAGCACGGCCCGGCGGCTGACGACTCGGGAAGTCCTGGCGATGCTCGACGGGGCTCCGCCCCGGTACAGGGCCATGCTCTGGCTGATGGCGGGCTGCGGCCTCCGCCTTGGGGAGGCCATGGCCGTCTCACGCGATCAGATCGACTTCAAGGCAGAGGTACTACGCGTCGATTTCCAGATCGCCGAGGATGGCGAGTCCGAGTCCGGCAAGAACAGCGCACTACAGCGACGCCACATCAAGGCACGCGACGCAGAGGAGCCGGGGCGTGTCGTTCCACTGCCGCCCAATGTGGCCTTCGAACTGCGGAGACACAACAAGAACCAGGGCGTGTGGGGACCGGAGCGCTTGCTCTTCCCCAACGTGACCCGCACCGGGTACCTGTATGCCTCGTACTTCTATCGGCAGATCTGGATGGTGGCCCTGTCCAAGGGAGAGGTGGCGTACTGCAAGCCGCACTCCATGCGGCACTACTACGGGTCGCGTCTGCTGTACGCGGGCGTCCCTGAGAACGACGTAGCCGACTGGATGGGGCACAGCAGCACTGACGTGCTCCGGGAGCACTACCACTACATCTTTGAGGGAGCCGAGCAGCGCGGGCGGGCAGCCATCGCCACAATGCTGACCCCAGGCGCGGACGACCCCACAGAGCGAACAGAGGTGGCCTGAGCGAGGCCATAGCAACGGCCCCCGGCGTGAAGCCGGGGGCCGTGGTGTTTGTGCAGTTCAGAGGCGGTTTCAGTCCCAGCGTCAGCCCAGGATTTCCCCAGCATGACGCCCGGGATCGCCCCGGAACGCGCTGGAACGGACCGGAACCCGAGCTAGCTTCTCTGGGTGGGCTACAGGGCTACTGACCTGCAAAGACCCTGCTAGGGAAGGTTCCTTGCCATGACGATCCGCTGAACCTGATTCGTACCTTCATAAATCTGCGTGATCTTGGCGTCGCGCATCATGCGCTCGACCGGGTAGTCGCGCGTGTAGCCGTAGCCGCCGAGGAGCTGCACCGCGTCCGTGGTGATCTCCATGGCGACGTCCGAGGCGAAGCACTTGGCCGCGGCGCCGAAGAAGGTCAGGTCGCCGTCGAGGCGCTCGGACTTGGCGGCCGCGGAGTAGGTGAGCTGGCGGGCGGCCTCCAGCTTCATCGCCATGTCGGCGAGCATGAACTGGACACCCTGGAAGTCGGCGATCGGCTTGCCGAACTGCTTGCGCTCCTGGACGTAGCCCTTGGCGTAGTCGAGGGCGCCCTGCGCGATGCCGAGGGCCTGGGCCGCGATGGTGATGCGGGTGTGGTCAAGGGTCTTCATGGCGGTGGCGAAGCCGGTGCCCTCCGCGCCGATCATGCGGTCGGCGGGGATACGGACGTTGTCGAGGTAGACCTCGCGGGTCGGGGAGCCCTTGATGCCGAGCTTCTTCTCCGGGGCGCCGAAGGAGACGCCCTCGTCGCCCTTCTCGACGACGAAGGCCGAGATGCCCTTGGAGCGCTTGGTGGGGTCGGTGACGGCCATCACCGTGTAGTACTCGGAGACGCCGGCGTTGGTGATCCAGCGCTTCACACCGTTGAGGACCCAGAAGTCGCCGTCGCGGACGGCCCTGGTCTTCATACCGGCGGCGTCGGAACCCGCGTCCGGCTCGGAGAGGCAGTACGAGAACATCGCGTCGCCCTTGGCGAGCGGGCCCAGGTACTTCTTCTTCAGTTCCTCGGAGCCGGAGAGGATCACCGGCAGCGAACCCAGCTTGTTCACGGCGGGGATCAGGGAGGACGAGGCGCAGACGCGGGCGACCTCCTCGATCACGATCACGGTGGCGAGTGCGTCGGCACCCGCGCCGCCGTACTCCTCCGGCACGTGCACCGCGTGCACGTCGGAGGCGACCAGGGCGTCGAGGGCCTCCTGCGGGAAGCGGGCCTCCTCGTCGACCGCGGCGGCGAACGGCGCGATCTTCGCCTCGGCGAGGGAGCGGACCGATTCACGGAGCATGTCGTGCTCTTCGGACGGGCGGTACAGATCGAAATCGGCCGATCCTGCCAAGGTCTCTCACTCCCCAAGAACGCTAACTACCGTTAAGTAACCCAAATTTTAGTGGCCCTGCCCCGACCTGGCATACGTGAGCTTGCTGACAGCGGAAAAATGCCCTCGTCCCTGCCCGGTTATGCTCGGGCGCGCACTACCTCCGTCCCTCTCAGGAGCATCTACATGGCCCTCAAGATCACCGTGATCGGCACCGGATATCTCGGTGCCACGCACGCAGCGGCCATGGCGGAGCTGGGCTTCGAGGTCCTCGGTCTCGATGTCGTCCCGGAGAAGATCGAGCTGCTGGCCTCCGGCCGGGTCCCGATGTACGAGCCGGGACTCGAGGAACTGCTCTCGAAGCATGTGGCCGGGATCGCGGGGTCGAGCGGGCGGCTGCGTTTCACGACGTCGTGGGACGAGCTCGAGGCATTCGGCGGCGATGTGCACTTCGTGTGCGTGAACACCCCGCAGAGGCACGGCGAGTACGCGTGTGACATGTCGTACGTCGACGCCGCATTCGACTCGCTCGCGCCGCGCGTGAAGGGCGGGGCGCTCGTCGTCGGCAAGTCGACCGTGCCGGTGGGGTCGGCCGACCGGCTGGCCGGGGTGCTCGCCGAGCGGGCACCGGAGGGTGTGGAGCTGGCTTGGAACCCGGAGTTCCTGCGCGAGGGCTTCGCCGTCCAGGACACGCTGCACCCGGACCGGATCGTGGCGGGTGTGGCGAGCGAGCACGCGGAGAAGGTGCTGCGCGAGGTGTACGCGACGCCCATCGGCGAGGGCTCGCCGTTCGTCGTGACGGACTTCCCGACGGCGGAGCTGGTGAAGACCTCCGCGAATTCGTTCCTGGCGACGAAGATCTCGTTCATCAACGCCATGGCGGAGGTGTGCGAGGCGGCCGGCGGCGATGTGGCGAAGCTCGCGGAGGCGATCGGCCACGACGACCGGATCGGTGCGAAGTTCCTGCGGGCCGGTATCGGCTTCGGCGGCGGCTGTCTGCCGAAGGACATCCGGGCGTTCATGGCGCGCGCGGGTGAGCTGGGCGCGGACCAGGCGCTGACGTTCCTGCGCGAGGTCGACTCGATCAACATGCGGCGCCGCGGGCACATGGTGGAGCTGGCGCGTGAGGCGGTGGGCGGCGATTCCTTCCTGGGGACGCGGGTCGCGGTGCTCGGTGCCACCTTCAAGCCGGACTCGGACGACGTACGGGACTCGCCGGCGCTGAACGTCGCCGGGCAGATCCATCTCCAGGGTGGCCAGGTCACGGTCTACGACCCGAAGGGCATGGAGAACGCGCGCCGCCTCTTCCCGACGCTCGGGTACGCGGAGAGCGCGCTGGAGGCGGTGCGCGGCGCGGACGTGGTGCTGCACCTGACGGAGTGGCGCGAGTTCCGCGAGCTGGACCCGGCGGCGCTGGGTGCGGTGGCGGCCCGCCGGATCGTGCTGGACGGGCGGAACGCGCTGGACGGTGCGAAGTGGCGCGGGGCGGGCTGGACGTACCGGGCGATGGGCCGGCCCCGCGCCTGACATCTCGTACGGGTCGTGTGACGTAAGTGCCGTACGTGTCGTGCGTGCCGTACGTGCACGTGTCGTGCGTGTCGTACTTCCGCGAGCGTCAGCAGGCGCAGAGACAGAACGGGTGGCCGGCCGGGTCGGCGTAGACCCGCCAGCTGCGTGAGCGGTTCCCCGTGTCGAGCGGCTTCGCGCCCAGGGCCAGCACCTGAGCCTCCGCCGCGTCCAGGTCCTCGACGGTCAGGTCGAGGTGGAACTGCTGTGAGGCGTCGGACGCGGGCCACTGCGGCGGTACGTGGCCGGGGGCGGCCTGGAAGGCCAGCGGCGTGCCCTCGTACCCCTTGAGGTCGAACCAGTCGTCGCCGTCGGACTCCACTCGCGCGCCCAGGAGCTCGGCGTAGAAGGCGGCGAGTGCGCGCGGGTCGGCGCAGTCCAGGACGACAGTACCCAATGTGGCGATGGCCATGGTTCTTCCTTTCGCATGACTGCGGGGTTACCAGTGCCTGCGGTTAACAGGTAACGAGTTACCTCATGGTGGCGTACGGGAGGTAACGTCGCAACCATGAATGACAGGGCGCCCGCACCCGGAGGGCTCGCGCTCATCGAGTCCCTGGTCAACACGCTGCGCGTCGACACCGGCGCCGACGCCCTCGACACGGAGGAGGGCCGGGCCGTCTTCGGGCTCGCCGCGACGGACGTCGCCGCGGCGCGGGAGTTGCGGGAGGCGCTGCGGGCCGCGTGCCTTGCGCACGCCGGGCACTCCGTTCCCGGTCGCCCGGTGGGCGCGCTGGGCCGGATCCTGGCGGGCGCGCCGCTGCTCGTCTCCGTGGACGACGCGGGCGCGGCGGCGCTGCGGCCCGCGGATCCGTCCGCACTCGTGTCACGGGTCGCGGCGGCGATCGCGGCGGCGACGGTCGACGGGACGTGGCTGCGGCTGAAGGCGTGCGAGGCCGAGGACTGCCACTGGGCTTACTACGACCGGAGTCCGGCCGGTCGCAGCCGGTGGTGCGCGATGTCGGTGTGCGGCGCCCGCGCGAAGATGCGGGCGTACCGGGCGCGGCGGGGGCGGTAGCGCGCCGCGGTTCTGCGATGCGGTGCGGTGCGGTAGCGCGCCGCGCCCGTCCGGGCGCCCGGGGTGTCCGTCCTCAAACGCCGGACGGGCTGGAGAAGGCACCCGGTACCGCCGCAGCAGCCGGAGTGTCCGTCCTCAAACGCCGGACAGGCTGAGAAGGCACCCGGCACCGCCCCGGCAGCCGGAGTGTCCGTCCTCAAACGCCGGACAGGCTGGAGAAGGCACCCGGCACCCTCGCGCGCCGGAGAGGCCGAGAACGTGCCCGGCAGCCTCGCGCGCCGGACGGACCGAGAACGTGCCCGGCGCCCTCGCGCGCCGGACAGGCCCGGGAGGCGCCCGGTGCCGCCGTGGTCGGGGGTCAGGCGGACTGGAGCGTCGCGTTCGAGGGGGCGCGTGTCGACTGGAGGTCCGCGGCCACCGACTCCGCGTCGCGCAGCACCCGTACCGCGTTCTGCCACGTCAGCTTCGCCAGGTCGGCCGGCGACCAGCCGCGGCGCAGCAGCTCAGCGATCAGGTTGGGGTAGCCCGCGACGTCCTCCAGGCCGGCGGGGACGAAGGCCGTGCCGTCGTAGTCGCCGCCGATACCGATGTGGTCGATGCCGGCGGCCTCGCGCATGTGGTCGAGGTGGTCGGCGACCGTCGAGGCCGTGGCGACCGGGCGCGGATGCGCCGCCTCGAAGGCGCGGTGGATCTCCATCGCCCCCGGGGTGGTGTCCAGGTGGTGCAGCCCGTGCGCCCGCATGTTCTCGTCGGCCGACCGGGTCCAGGCCACCGCCTCCGGCAGGATGAACTTGGGGACGAACGTGGCCATCGCCACGCCCCCGTTCGCCGGGAGACGCTCCAGCACGTCGTCCGGGATGTTGCGCGGGTGGTCGCAGATCGCCCGCGCCGACGAGTGGGAGAAGATCACCGGCGCCACCGACGTGTCCAGCGCGTCCTGCATCGTCGTCGCGGCGACGTGCGAGAGGTCGACCAGCATGCCGGTGCGGTTCATCTCGCGGACGACCTCGTGGCCGAACGGCGACAGTCCGCCCACGCCGGGCTCGTCGGTCGCCGAGTCCGCCCAGTCGTTGTTGTCGTTGTGCGTCAGCGTCATGTAGCGGACGCCCAGCGCGTGCAGCGCGCGCAGCGTGGCGAGCGAGTTGTTGATGGAGTGGCCGCCCTCCGCTCCCATCAGGGAGGCGATACGGCCCTCCTTGCGCGCCGCCTCCATGTCGTC
This sequence comes from Streptomyces sp. NPDC054841, assembly GCF_053611045.1. NCBI lineage: Bacteria > Bacillati > Actinomycetota > Actinomycetes > Kitasatosporales > Streptomycetaceae > Streptomyces > Streptomyces sp. NPDC054841. The sequence continues at coordinate 16,212 of NZ_JBSGZO010000095.1, forward strand.
CGCGGTCCTGGCCCGCGCCAGGTCCGCCGGGTAGCGGGCGAGCAGCTGGCCGACGACGTCGATCTGCTCCAGCGTGGCGCTGACCGCCTCGTCGCCGCTCATGTCGCTGCGTACGTACACGGACCAGAACTGCGCCCCGACCCCGCCGGCCCTCAGCCGGGGGATGTCGGTGTGCAGGCTGCCGGTCAGGTCGCTCGCGATGTCGAGCCGGTCCAGGTCGTAGCGGACCCGCTCGCGCAGCGCCCACGGAAGGTCGTTGTGACCGTCGGCGACCGGAAAGGACTCGAGAAGGGAACGGGCCTCGGCGAGGAAGTCCACAGCCACCGCCCTACTTGCCGAAGCCGAAGGCCGGGGAGCCCTCGACCTTGGCGCGCAGCCGCTTGCCCTTCTCGGTCGCCTGGTCGTTGAGCTCCTGCTGGAACTCCCGCATCCGGGCCAGCAGGTCCGGGTCCTGGGTCGCGAGGATCCGGGCCGCCAGCAGACCCGCGTTGCGCGCGCCGCCCACCGACACCGTCGCCACCGGCACGCCCGCCGGCATCTGCACGATCGACAGCAGCGAGTCCATGCCGTCGAGGTACTTCAGCGGCACCGGAACGCCGATCACCGGCAGCGGGGTGACCGAGGCGAGCATGCCCGGCAGATGCGCCGCGCCGCCCGCGCCCGCGATGATCGCCTTCAGACCGCGCGCGGCGGCTTCCTCGCCGTACGCGATCATCTCGTGCGGCATGCGGTGCGCGGAGACGACATCGACCTCGTACGCGATCTCGAACTCGTCGAGGGCCTGTGCCGCGGCCTCCATGACCGGCCAGTCGGAGTCGGACCCCATGACAATGCCTACGACAGGGCGGCTCATGCTGTTCACTCGACGATTGTTCCTCTCAAGTAGCCGGCGGCGTGACGGGCGCGCTCCAGCACGTCGTCGAGGTCGTCGCCGTAGGTGTTGACATGCCCCACCTTGCGGCCGGGCTTCACGTCCTTGCCATACATATGAATCTTGAGCTGCGGATCCCGTGCCATGCAGTGCAGATAGGCCGAATACATGTCGGGATAGTCGCCGCCCAGCACATTGCACATGACGGTCCACTTCGCGCGCGGGCGCGGATCGCCGAGCGGCAGGTCCAGTACGGCCCGGACGTGGTTGGCGAACTGGGAGGTCACGGCCCCGTCCTGGGTCCAGTGGCCGGAGTTGTGCGGGCGCATCGCGAGTTCGTTGACGAGGATTCGCCCGTCGGTGGTCTCGAACAGCTCGACCGCCAGATGGCCGACGACATCGAGCTCCTTCGCGATGCGCAGGGCGAGCTGCTGGGCCTGGCCGGCCAGCTCCCCGTCCAGATCGGGCGCGGGGGCGATCACCGTGTCGCAGACTCCGTCGACCTGCCGGGACTCCACGACGGGGTAGGCGACGGCCTGGCCGTGCGGGGAGCGGACGATGTTCGCCGCCAGCTCACGGCGGAAGTCGACCTTCTCCTCGGCGAGCACGGGCACACCGGCTCTGAAGGGGGCCTCGGCATCGTCTTCCGTACGGACGAACCAGACGCCCTTGCCGTCGTAGCCGCCCTGCACCGTTTTGAGGATGACGGGGAAGCCCCCCACCTCCTGGGCGAACGCCGTCACATCGGCGGGGTCCGCCACGATGCGATGCCGGGGGCAGGGCACCCCGATCTCCATGAGCTTCGCGCGCATCACGCCCTTGTTCTGGGCGTGCACCAAGGCGTCGGGCCCCGGCCGGACGGCGATGCCGTCCGCCTCCAGGGCCCGCAGGTGCTCGAACGGGACATGCTCATGATCGAAGGTGATCACATCACAGCCGCGCGCGAACTCACGCAGCGTGTCCAGGTCGCGATAGTCGCCGATGACGACATCGCTCACCACCTGGGCCGCGGAGTCCTGAGGGGTGTCACTGAGGAGCTTGAACTTGAGGCCGAGGGGGATACCCGCCTCGTGGGTCATACGGGCGAGCTGACCGCCGCCGACCATGCCGACTACCGGGAACGTCACCCTCTCAGGGTATCCGGAGCTCCGTACGGCCCAGTCCGGTGTGCGCTTTCGTACGATGCCACAGCTCCGCGACACCCCTGCAGTTGTCCACAGGCAACTCGGGGGGGTGCTGGTTAGCATGGTCGGGTTGATGTTTCCAACGCGATGTTCTCCGACGCGATGCTCTCCGCATCGTCGAATCTGCCGACCGGACGGGGCTGAACGATCACCATGAGCGAACGGGGCGCCCTGCGTGGGCGACTGAACCGGCTCGCGCGCGAGGTCGCCAAGTTCGGCGCTGTCGGCGCCATGGGGCTGCTCGTCAATATGGCGGTCTTCAACCTGGTGCGACAGACCACCGACATTCCGGTGGTGCGGGCCAGCCTGCTGGCGACGTTCATAGCGATCCTCTTCAACTACGTGGGCTTCCGCTACTTCACGTACCGGGATCGCGACAAGGGCGGCCGCACCAAGGAGCTGACGCTGTTCCTGCTGTTCAGCGCGGCCGGAGCGGTGATCGAGAACGGTGTGCTGTACACGGCGACGTACGGCTTCGACTGGGACAGCCAGCTGCAGAGCAACTTCTTCAAGTTCTTCGGGATCGGCGTCGCGACGCTGTTCCGCTTCTGGTCGTACCGCACGTGGGTGTTCCGGGCACTGCCCGCCCGCGAGGCCGTGCAGACGGCGGAATCGTTCCTGGAGCAGCGCGCGGCGGAGCAGGAGCAGCCCCACCGGGTCCGCAGCTGACGCGCCCCGTGGCCGGGAGCCGGTCCCGGGCGGCGGGCTTCCGCGTCAGCTGATCGCGCGTTCCGGCTCTCGTCAGCGGATCGTGCGTTCCGGCTCCTTGAGCCGCCGCGCCTCCCGGCTCAGGAACAGGGCGAACACCGGAGGCTGCTGCTGCAGCAGCTCCAGCCGCCCGCCGTCCGCCTCCGCCAGATCACGGGCGACGGCCAGCCCGATCCCCGTCGAGTTGCGTCCGCTGATGGTCCGCTCGAAGATCCGGGCTCCGAGGTCGGCCGGTACGCCGGGGCCCTCGTCGGTCACCTCGACGACGGCCTGGTTGCCGGTGACCCGGGTGCGCAGGGCGACGGTCCCGCCGCCGTGCATCAGCGAGTTCTCGATCAGCGCCGCCAGTACCTGGGCGACGGCTCCCGGTGTGCCCACGGCCCGCAGGCCCTGTTTGCCCGAGCAGACGATCGCCCGGCCCGCGCTGCGGTACGCGGGGCCCCACTCCTCGATCTGCTGCTTGACGACCTCGCCGAGGTCGAAGGCGACGGCCGATCCGGTGCGCGGGTCGCGGGAATTCGTGAGCAGCCGCTGGACGACGTCGGTGAGCCGCTCCACCTGGGTCAGCGCGATGATCGCCTCCTCCTTGACCGTGTCCGGGTCGTCGGTCGCGGAGATCTCCTCGAGCCGCATGGACAGCGCGGTCAGCGGCGTACGGAGCTGGTGGGAGGCGTCCGCGGCGAGCCGGCGCTCGGCGGTGAGCATGCGCGCGATCCGTTCGGCACTGGAGTCCAGGACGTCGGCGACCCGGTCGAGCTCGGGGACGCCGTACCGCTTGTGCCGGGGGCGGGGGTCACCGGAGCCGAGCCGCTCCGCGGTCTCCGCGAGGTCGGTCAGCGGTGACGCGAGTTTGTTGGCCTGTCGCACGGCCAGGAGTACGGCGGCGACGACGGCGAGCAGTGCGACGGCGCCGATGATCATCAATGTGCGGCCGACTTCGCGGGTGACGATGGAGCGGGACTCCTCGACGGTGACCGACTCTCCCTGCTCACCGGTGGCGGTGCCCCGGATCACGCTTCCGGAGGGCTGCTGCCCGATCTCGACCGGCGACCTCCCCGGAATACGGATCACCGCGTACCGGTCGTGCCCGATCTGATCGGCGAGCACCCCGTCGTCGACCTTCTCGTGCTCGAGCACCTTGGCCTCGATGACGCTGACCAGCCGCAGCGCCTCCGAGTCCACGCTCTCCTGGGCGCTGCTGCTGATGGTGCGTGTCTCGACGATGACGAGGGAGACGCCGAAGACGGCGATGACGACGAGCACCACGGCCAGGGTGGAGTTGATGAGTCGGCGGCGCACGGTGCCCTCCGGGCGGGTTTCGCGGGGATGTGGGGGCGGGGCCCCCGCAATCCTTGCTGCTCAGCTCTTCTCGAAGCGGAAGCCGACGCCTCGGACGGTTGCGATGTAGCGCGGGTTCGCCGCGTCGTCGCCCAGCTTCTTGCGGAGCCAGGAGATGTGCATGTCCAGTGTCTTGGTGGACGACCACCACGTGGTGTCCCACACCTCGCGCATCAGCTGGTCGCGGGTGACGACCCGGCCCGCGTCCCGCACCAGGACGCGCAGCAGGTCGAACTCCTTCGCCGTGAGCTGCAGCTCCTCGTCGCCCATCCAGGCGCGGTGCGATTCGACGTCGATCCGCACGCCATGGGTCGCGGGCGCCGCGGCCGGCTCCGTGGCGCCGCGCCGGAGCAGCGCCCGGACCCGGGCCAGCAGCTCGGCGAGCCGGAACGGCTTGGTCACATAGTCGTCGGCGCCGGCGTCCAGGCCGACCACCGTGTCCACCTCGTCGGCCCGGGCAGTCAGCACGAGGATCGGCACGCTGTGCCCGTCGGCACGGAGCCGCCGAGCCACTTCCAGGCCGTCCATCCCGGGCAGCCCGAGGTCCAGCACCACCAGGTCGATGCCGCCCTGGAGCCCGGCGTCGAGCGCGGTCGGACCGTCCTCGCGGACCTCGACCTCGTACCCCTCCCGGCGCAGGGCACGCGCCAGCGGCTCGGAGATGGATGCGTCGTCCTCGGCGAGCAGTACACGGGTCATGGGGTGATGGTAGTCCGCGGCGCGGACACGCCGAGGCATGATCCACAAGCCCTGCCGGTCTGGGATGAGATCCTGTTATCCACCTTCGAAACTGGGCAGACGGTTCCACGTGGGCCTGTGATCCCTGTCTCAAGCCCTTTCATATGCCCCACTGTCGTGTCGTATGGTGGCGAGACGCCTTTAGCACTACTCGGGGACCTTTGGCTGCTTTTTGCACCAAGGGTCTCTTTTCTGTCCGGGGCCGGCCATCAGCCGGTGCCGACAGTGAATGACCTGTGGGCCGGGCCTCTCGCGCGTCGCCGCGCGCGGGGGCGTGGATCCCGGTGCGGATGTGTCCCTCGTCTTCGTACACCAACGAACGACGGGCCCCTCGGGCGTGGGGCGGGACCTTCCCCGCCGGCGCCGGCCGCCCCCCACCGGGCGCGAGCACCCGCTCACAACGCGGGCGCGTCCCGAGCAGCAAGGATCGACATGGCGTCCAGCCTGACGAAGGACTCGGCCACCAGCCCCGCCGGCTCCGACAAGACCTTCTTCGGCCACCCCCGCGGCCTGGCCACCCTCTTCATGACCGAGATGTGGGAGCGCTTCTCCTACTACGGCATGCGTGCCCTTCTGGTTCTGTACCTGGTCTCGGGCGGCGCCGACGCCGCGACGGGCAGCCAGGGCGGCGGCCTTGCGATGACCGCGGTCACTGCCACGGCCATCTACTCCGTCTATGTCTCGATGGTCTACCTCATGGCCATGCCGGGCGGCTGGTTCGGCGACCGCGTCTGGGGCGCCCGCAAGACCGTCACCATCGCGGGCTTCGTCATCATGGCGGGCCACCTCTCGCTCGCCGTCCCCGGTCAGGCGATGTTCTTCGTCGGTCTCGCGCTCGTCGCGGCCGGATCCGGTCTGCTGAAGGCCAACATCTCCACGATGGTGGGCCACCTCTACGACGGTCCTGACGACCCGCGCCGTGACGGTGGCTTCACGATCTTCTACATCGGCATCAACCTCGGTGCCTTCGCCGCGCCGCTGGTCATCGGCACCGTCGGTGAGAAGCACAACTGGCACCTCGGCTTCCTGCTCGCCGCGGTCGGCATGGCGCTGGGCCTGGCCCAGTTCCTGATCGGCACCCGCAACCTGAGCCCGAAGAGCAGCGTCGTCCCGAACCCGCTCACCGCTCAGGAGCGCAAGGCCGTCCTCACCAAGGTCGTCCTCGGCACCGCGCTCGTCGCCGCCTTCTACGGCGTCGTCGTCGCCGCCGGCATGTACACCCTGAACTGGGCGCTGGTCCCGATCACCCTCGCCGGTCTGCTCATCCCGGTCGCCGTGCTGGTCCGCATCAAGCGCGACAAGGATCTGGACAAGGTCGAGCAGTCCAAGGTCTCCGGCTACATCTGGTTCTTCGTCGCCGCGGCCGTCTTCTGGATGATCTACGACCAGGGTGGCTCGACCCTCTCGCTCTTCGCCGACAGCAAGACCGCCGACAACCTGTTCGGCATGGCCTTCCCGGCCACCTGGTTCCAGTCGCTGAACCCGCTGTTCATCATGGCGCTGGCCCCGGTCTTCGCCTGGATGTGGCTGGCGCTGGCGCGCCGCAACAGGGAGCCCAACACCATCGTGAAGTTCGCGATGGCCCTGGTCCTCGTCGGCGCCTCGTTCTTCGTCTTCATCGTGCCGATGGGCATGGCGGGCGACGGCTCCAAGGTCAGCCCGATGTGGCTCGTCTCGATCTACATGATCCAGACGATCGCCGAGCTGTGCCTGTCCCCGGTGGGTCTGTCGGTGACCACGAAGATGGCTCCGCAGAAGTACTCGAGCCGGATGCTGGGTGTGTGGTTCCTGGCCGTCACCGCGGGCGACTGCACCACGGGTCTTCTCTCGCTCGCCGGTGTCGACCTGAACGGTACGGGCATCATCGGCCTGCAGGCCCTGCTCGCCGCTGTCGCGGGTGTGGCGATCTGGATGTACCGCAAGAAGGTCCAGGCGCTCATGGGCAACGTCCACTGACCTGGTCCGTACGCGCTCCGTGTACGAAGGGCCGCCG
>NZ_JBSGZO010000096.1:0-5208 GCF_053611045.1 Streptomyces sp. NPDC054841
CCCCCGGCTCGGGGCACGGGCCCCGAACGCTCGCCCGGGCACCGGGCACGAATCCCCCGCCCGGGGCACCGGCCCCGAACGGCCGCCCCGATCCCTCCGTCTGCCCGATAACCCCCCGCTGCCCTGCGACGGCGTCCGGCGTCCGGCGTCCGGCCGACGTCCACTCGGCCCCCGGTCGAGCATTCGCCCGCCCGAGCGGCCGGCCCTGCGGCCGCGCGCCCCGGCCCCGTCCGACTCGCGGCCCGGGGGCCTGCAAGGCCCCGCGCGCACATGTCAGCACCTTTGACCAAAGGCATTCCATCGAGTGACCGCTGCCCCATCCGGATGACGGCCGCCCGAGCCCCAACTAGGGTGCGGCGCAAGCGTTCCGGCACTTGGCCCACCGGCATTGCGATGTCGGCCGCGGGTGCCATGGTGGGGGAGTGAGCAACGACGCCGCAGGGCAGAGGGGGTGAGTCCGGCCGTGTCCGGAACCGTTGTCGGTGAGGAGGCGGGCGTGCTGGCTGCGCGCTCCCGGGCCCTCGCCGTGCTGCGTGTTCGCAGCAGGGCGCTGGCTGTCGCGCTGCTGCCCGCCGCCGTGGCCGTCGTGCTGCTCGTCGGCGGAGCCACGGGCCGGATCGACGGCGGGAGTTGGGACACCGCCCGCTGGGTGGTGACGTCCACCGCGGTGGTCGTTCTCCTGGCCGCCGCGGCCGTCGCCACGGTGATCGCCCGGGCCAGGCCGGCCGTCAGCCCGACGGTGCAACTGGCCGAGAAGTCCGCCCCGGATCTGTACCAGCTGGTGGAGGACCTGGCGGACCGCATGGATGTGCCGGCGCCCTCCTCGATAGCCCTCACGCCGGACTGCGACAGCTGGCTGGAGGACCGTACGCATCTGGCACACGCCCCGCGCCGTGCGGTCCGTGACGACGCGCCGGTCCTGGTCATCGGCTCCCCGTTCCTGTGGTGGATGCGGGTCGCCGAGCTGCGGGCCGTGCTCGCCCCGGTCGTCGCCGGTACGGGGCCGTCCGCGCATCCGGACATAGCCGCCGCCCGCCGTTTCGTCCGCGGCCTCGACGCCGCGGTGGGGCTCGCCGCCGATCCCGGTCCCGGCCTGATGCGTCGCTTCGCCCTCGGCCTCGTCGGCCGGGTGACCCGGCTGCTGCTGCGCGGCTGTCGCGGCCATGCCACCGAGATGGAACGGGGGGTCGCCGCTGCCGCGTCCGAGCGTGCACAGGCTGTGGATTACGGTCTGCGGATCGTCGCCCAGGAGCAGGTCGGCCTCGCCTACGCGGGCTGGGACCGGCTGCTGACCCGTGTCGCACTGCCCGCCTGGCGGATGGGGCGATGGCCGAGCCGTCTCGACGCGGGAGTCGTCTCGGCGCTGACCGAGCTGTCCCGCCGCGACCGGCTGGCGGAGGGCTTCACGTCCCGGCTCGGTGAGCGCCCCGCCTGCGATCTGCTGGAGGAGCCGGGCGCGGTCGACGAAGCCGCGTCGCTGCTGGCCGCGCGCCTTTTCCACGGCGGCCCGGCCGAAGCCGGACCCGACTGGTCCCCGGTGGACTGGCAGCAGTACCCGGAAGAGGTCGTGGACCGGAAATGGCGTACGGAAGCAGCCAGGCTGCACCGGGTCCTCGACGCGATGGGGGTGCGCCCCGCCGCCGGTGCGGCGGCAGGCCCGACCCTCGCCCGGGTGATGGAGCACCTCTCCGGCACAGGCTCCGGCTCCGGCATACCCACCGGCTCCGGCACCGGCACCGGCATACGCGCAGGCACAGGCTCGGGCACCCGCGGCCATGCCTCCGCCGACGCCTCTGCCGACGTCTCTGCCGACGCGTCCGATGACGTGCCCGCCGGCGCGTCCGCCGACTCGTCCGATGGCGCGCCCGCCGATTCCTTGGGCTCACCTGGCGATGCCCTCGCCGCCGGGATCAGCGCGGACGTGGCCCGCGAAGAGGCCGCCCGCGAGTGGTCGGCCGCGCCGCCCGTCGCGGACCCCGCGGGAGGCGCCGTGGCCATCTGGGGCACGGACCCGCTGCCGCTCGTCCCGCTCCAGCCGCCCCGTACGGCCCGTGAGCTGCTCGCCGATCATGTCACCGCGATGGTCTGCTGCGCGGCCGTCGACACCGCAGGCGCCTGCCCGGGCATGGACTGGCTCGACGGCCCGGCCCTGCTGATCGGAGGTGAGCGCCGTACGGACCTGGGCGCCCGCGTGCTGAGCCTGGTCGAGGACGGCGACCCGGAGCCGCTGCGCGCATGGCTCGCGACGGCCGGGATCCGCCCCGAGAAGCCCGTACGTCTGGTCTGACCACCGGTCCCGGCGACGCGCCGAGCCTGTCCCGTGTACGGAGAGCCTCCCCCGTACAGCGAGCCTCCCCGCCGCTCCCGCCGCTCCCGCCGCTCCCGCCGCTCCCGCCGCTCCCGCCGCTCCCGCCGCTCCCGCCGCGCCCCTGGACCCGCCCTTTCCCCACACACGTCGCGCGGCCCGCACACACGTCACACGGCGCACGGACGCACACGACACGCGGAATGGAGTGCTCCCTTTCACGTCAATTCGCGACGAACGGTGACGGAGTGAGTGCGTTATGTGATGTGCTTGGACCGGCGCTGACAGTCGTCGCACCAACCGGTCTCACAAACACCGGTCTCACGGTCTCACCAGAACTGGTCACGGGAAGCGAGGGAGGGGCGCAGCATGGGGGCGGAACAGATCCGGCGTGCGGAACAGATCCGACGGTGGGAATCGGGCGCCCTCGCCCACGCCGTCACCGACCCCTTCGGCCAGGGCCCCCTGCCCTGGCTGCGCGGCAGCGAGCAGTACTTCGACGACACCGGCCACGTGGTCCCCTGGTACGCGGACCCGGACCCGGCACCCGACGGAGACAAGGGCACGCGCGGCAGCAGCACGCGCGGCGAACGCGCCCGCGGCCCCCGTACCGCCGACGACGTGTACCGCCAGATCAAGGGCTTCGCGTCCACCGGTGCCGTCGCCCCCGGCGAGGCCATCGACTTCCATGTGACGGTGGACCCGCCCCAGCAGTTCTCCGTCGACGTCTACCGCATCGGCCACTACGGCGGCGACGGCGCCGCCAAGATCACCACCAGCCCGCGGCTCTCCGGCATCGTCCAGCCCGCCCCGCTCGCCGCCGACCGCACGGTCTCCTGCCACCACTGGTGGCTGTCCTGGCGACTGCAGATCCCGTCCTACTGGTCGGTCGGGGCGTACGTCGCCGTGCTCACCACCGCCGACGGCTACCGCTCGCACATCCCCTTCACCGTCCGCGACAGCCATCCGGCCGATCTGCTCCTGCTCCTCCCCGACATCACCTGGCAGGCGTACAACCTCTACCCGGAAGACGGGCGGACCGGCGCCAGCCTCTACCACGCCTGGGACGACCACGGCCGGCTCCTCGGCGAGGAGGACGCCGCGACCACGGTCTCCTTCGACCGTCCGTACGCGGGCGCGGGACTCCCCCTCCATGTGGGGCACGCGTACGACTTCATCCGCTGGGCCGAGCGCTACGGCTACGACCTCGCGTACGCCGACGCCCGCGATCTGCACGCCGGGCTGGTCGACCCCACCCGCTACCGGGGCCTGGTGTTCCCCGGCCACGACGAGTACTGGTCGGTGCCGATGCGGCGTACCGTCGAGCTCGCCCGCGAGCACGGCACGTCCCTGGTCTTCCTCTCCGCCAACACCATGTACTGGCAGGTCGAGCTCGGCCCCTCCGCGTCCGGGATCGCCGACCGGCTGCTCACCTGCCGCAAGCGGCGCGGCCCCGGCCGCTCCGCCCTCTGGCGCGACGTCGACCGCGCCGAGCAGCAGCTGCTCGGCATCCAGTACGCGGGCCGCGTCCCCGAGCCCCAGCCCATGGTGGTGCGCAACGCCGAACACTGGCTCTGGGATGCGACGGGCGCGGATGACGGCGACGAGATCCCGGGCCTGGTCGCGGGCGAGGCCGACCGCTACTTCCCGCGGACCCCGCTCCCCGAGCACCAGGGCCGCATCCTGCTCGCCCACTCGCCCTACCAGGACGGCGAGGGAACGACCCGCCACCAGGAGACGTCCCTCTACCGGGCCCCCTCGGGCGCCCTGGTCTTCGCCTCCGGCACCTTCGCCTGGTCCCCGGCCCTCGACCGCCCCGGCCATGTGGACACCCGCATCCAGCGCGCGACCGCCAATCTCCTCGACCGGATCTGCAAGCGCGACTGACGACCCCGTCCGCGCCGGTCCGCGTCCCGTACGGGAGAATCGAAGCGCTCCTGGATCAACCTACGCGGAGGAACCGTGTCCGGATTTGTAGAAAAGCCCGAGCCGCTTCAGGTTCCGGGTCTGACCCACCTCCACACGGGCAAGGTGCGCGACCTGTACGAGACCGAGGCCGGTGACCTCGTGATGGTCGCGAGCGACCGCATGTCCGCGTACGACTGGGTGCTGCCCACCGAGATCCCCGACAAGGGGCGGGTGCTCACCCAGCTGTCCCTCTGGTGGTTCGACCTCCTCGCGGACCTCGTCCCCAACCATGTGATCTCCACCGACCTCCCGGCCGGCGCCCCGGCCGACTGGGCCGGGCGCACCCTGATCTGCAAGGCCCTGGACATGGTGCAGGTCGAGTGCGTCGCCCGCGGCTATCTCACCGGCTCGGGTCTCGTCGAGTACAACGACTCCCGTACGGTCTGCGGCCTCGCGCTCCCCGAGGGTCTCGTCGACGGATCCGAGCTCCCCGCCCCGATCTTCACCCCCGCGACGAAGGCCGCCGTCGGCGACCACGACGAGAACGTGTCGTACGAGGTGGTCGCGCACCAGGTCGGCGCCGAGACCGCGGCCCTGCTGCGCCGGACGACCCTCGCGGTCTACGGCCGGGCTCGGGACATCGCCCGCGAGCGCGGGATCATCCTCGCGGACACCAAGTTCGAGTTCGGCTTCGAAGGCGACCGGCTGATCATCGCGGACGAGGTGCTGACCCCGGACTCCTCGCGCTTCTGGCCCGCCGACCAGTGGCAGCCGGGTCGCGCCCAGCCCTCGTACGACAAGCAGTACGTACGCGACTGGCTGACCTCGCCGGCCTCCGGCTGGGACCGGAAGAGCGAGCAGCCGCCGCCGGCCCTGCCGCAGGAGGTCGTGGACGCGACCCGCGCCAAGTACGTGGAGGCGTACGAGCTGCTGACCGGCACGAGCTGGTCGTAGACACGAAGAAGCCCCCGGCCGACCGGCCGGGGGCGTCTTGG
>NZ_JBSGZO010000096.1:5218-22692 GCF_053611045.1 Streptomyces sp. NPDC054841
TTCTTGTTCTGAGCGGACGACGAGATTCGAACTCGCGACCCTCACCTTGGCAAGGTGATGCTCTACCAACTGAGCCACGTCCGCATGCGCCGTAGCGCGGGAACCACTATACCCAACCTCGCTCACGTGCGAGACGAACTGCGGTGTGCCGGTTCTCGGCACCCAGCTTCGAGGCCGCCGACGACAGATAGTTACGGACGGTCCCCGGGGACAGCGCGGCTCGTTCGGCGATCTCCGCGATGGGCGCACCGTCCCCGGCCAGCTCCAGGACCTCTGCCTCGCGGGCCGTCAGGGGCGAGTCCCCCGCCGAGATCGCATCGGCAGCCAACTCCGGGTCCACATAGCGGTTTCCCACGTGAACGGTACGGATGATCTCGGCGAGCCGCCGGGCGCTGACGGTCTTGGGCACAAAGCCGCGCACCCCGGCCGTCAGGGCCCGCTTCAGATGCCCCGGGCGGCCATGACTGGTGACGATCATGGTCCGGCACTCCGGCAGCTCGGCCCGCAGGGCTGTGGCGACACTCACACCGTCGGCGCCCGGCATCTGCAGATCGAGCACCGCGACATCGGGCCGGTGCGCCCGGGCCATGGCGAGGGCCTCGGGTCCGGAGGCGGCCTCGGCGACGACGACCAGGTCGTCCTCGAGCGCGAGCAGGGCGGCGAGCGCACCCCGGATGAGGTGCTCGTCGTCGGCGAGCAGCACGCGCACGGGAGCGGGGTTCATCGCGGCACCTCCGCGGTCAGCCGAAACATTCCGTTGCCGGTCGGGCCGGCCTCCAGGGTGCCGCCGAGCGCCGCGAGCCGCTCGCGCAGCCCGGTCAGCCCCGAGCCGCCGCCCGCCGGGGCGCGGACCGCTCCGTCGTTCTCGACGACCAGGACCGCCGCGCCCTCCGAGACGGAGAGCCGCACCGCGCACGTGCGCGGGTCGCCGTGGCGCAGCACGTTGGTGGCTGCCTCGCGCACCACCCAGCCGAGCGCCGACTGCACCTTCGGCGGCAGCCCCTCCGCGTTCCCGGCGAAGGTGCAGTCGATGCCGGCGGCCTCCAGCACGCTGCGGGCGCCGTCGAGTTCGACCTCCAGGTCCGCCTCGCGATAGCCGCGCACCACTTCCCGTACCTCCCGCTGAGACTCCTGGGCGATCCGCTGCACCTCCACCATCTGCGCCACGGCCTCGGGCCTGCCGCGCTGGGCCAGTTGCACGGCGAGTTCGCTCTTGAGCGCGATGACGGCGAGGTTGTGGCCCAGTACGTCGTGCATGTCGCGGCCGAACCGGAGCCGCTCCTCGGCGACCGCGAGCCGGGCCTGGATCTCCTTGGCCTCCTCCTGCTGCCACATGTTGCGCAGCGACCACGCGCCGGGCCGCACCGTGAGCAGGACCAGCCCGCCCGCGGCGAGGAGTACGGGGAACAGCGAGGCCAGCGCGGCCCCCCGCAGCCCCGCGGCGGCACAGGTCCCGACCGTCAGGGCCGCGTAGACCACGCTGTGCAGGAGGAAGGTGCGCACCGGCACGAGCAGCGCGTACGGGACCATCATGGCCATCGGTACGTCGACGGCGAGCAGCAGGAGCAGCGAGTGGCCCGAGGCCGTGGTCAGCGCGACCAGGAGGGCGGTGGTCAGCGCGAGCAGGGCCAGCGGGGCCGACAGCCACCGGCGCGGGAAGTCGGCCTTGCCGAGGAAGTCGTCGTACGCGGTTCCGAGGATGCGGTTGGCGACGATGCACTGGGCGGTGTTCGCCAGGAGCAGCGCGGCGGCCAGGGCCAGCGGCAGCGGGCGGTGCGGGACGTCCGCCGCGAGCGGCAGCACGCCCCAACTCAGCAGGAAGAGCCAGAGCATGGCGTTGAGGGTGCCGCGCGAGTAGAGGTCGGTCTTCTCCAGCCGGCTGTGCGCCTGCCAGCGCTGCCGCCATCCCCGTATCCGGCCCAGCATCCGCCCGTTCCCCCTGATCAGCGCCGTGGCTCCCAGCGGAACCACCTCCGTACAGCAAACACTCCGAGGGCCGTCCAGACCAGCGCGACCGCCACCTGCCGGAGCGTGTCCGTGCCGCTCGCGGCTCCGGTCCAGCCGTCCCTGACCAGTGACACCACCGGGGACATCGGAAGCAGTTCGAGCACCGACGCCAGTCGGTCCGGCATCACTTCGAGCGGCACGATCAGGCCGGACCCGGCCAGCGAGCCGAGCAGCAGGGGCATCGTGGTGAGCCCCGCGGCCTCGGCGGTGCGGGTCACGGCCGCGGAGATCGCCGCGAGTACCACCGAAAGCAGGATCCCGAGGACCACGCCGAGCAGCACGCGCAGCGGCGAGCGCGGCAGTTCGGCGTCGAGCAGCAGCCCGCCGCACGCCGCGAGCAGCACGCACTGCGCCAGCGCGACCAGCACGATCGGCAGCGCGGCCCCGGTGAGGATCTCCGGGTCGGTCGGCTCCCCGGCGCGCAGCCGCTTCAGGACCAGCTCCTCGCGGCGTACGACGTACAGCTGGGTCAGGGTCGTGTAGACGCCGAAGAGCAGGACCAGGCCGACCGCGGCCGGGAGCAGCACCGTCCCGGCGGACAGCCCGTGCTCCGACAGTGGCATGCCCTTGACCGACTGCCGCATCGCGAAGGTCATCCCGATGGGCATCACCAGCGCCATGAACAGGGCCGTCGTGTTGCGCCCCATGAGCGTCAACTCGGCCCGTCCCAGGGCGGTCAGCCGCGTCACAGCGGTGGTGGCCGCCCTCGCCTCCGCGCCACGCACGCTCTCCCCCGTCGCGCTCATCGCGCGTCCCCCTTCACACTCTGGGCGATCTCCAGGAACGCCTCTTCCAGCGAGGCCGACCTGGCCTCCAGGGCGGTCAGTTCGACACCCTTGTCGCGGGCCCACACCAGGAGTGCGGTGGCGACCCCCTGCAGGTCACCGGTTTCAAGGCGGACCGTCCTGCCTTGCCCCTCGTGCCCGGTCACGCCCAGCTCGGCCAGCGACGGCAGATCGCCGACGAACCAGCCCTCCGGCAGCTGGAAGGAGAGCCGCGACGGCCGCGAGGCGACCACCTCGGCCATCCGCCCCTCGGTGGCGATCCGCCCCTCATGGAGGATGGCGAGCCGGTCGGCCAGCTCCTCGGCCTCCTCCAGGTAGTGCGTCGTGAGCAGCACAGTCGTGCCGTTGTCCCGGAGCCGGCGCACCAACTCCCAGGTGGCGTGTCGGCCTTCGGCGTCCAGGCCGGTGGTCGGCTCGTCCAGGAAGAGCACCTCGGGGGACCCGACGAGCGCCAACGCCAGGTCGAGCCGCCGCCGTTCACCCCCCGAGAGCTGCTTCACCCGTACGTCGCGGCGCGCACCGAGCCCGACCATCTCCAGCGCGTCGTCGACGGAGCCGGCCCCACCGGTGCACCCGGCCCACATCCGGGCTGTCTCCCGCGCTGTCAGTTCCTTCGGGAAGCCGCCCTCCTGGAGCATCACCCCGATCCGCGGCCGGACCTTCCCCCGCTCCCGGTACGGATCGTGGCCGAGCACCCGCACGGTGCCGCCGCTCGGCTCGGCCAGGCCCTCAAGGAGTTCCACCGTCGAGGTCTTACCCGCGCCGTTCGTCCCGAGCAGCGCGAAGATCTCTCCGTGTGCCACCGAGAAGTCGATTCCGTGGACGGCCTCGAAGCCGCCCGCGTACACCCGCCGCAGCCCCTTGGCCTCGATCGCTTCAGTCATGACTTCAGCGTCCCGCCGGTCCGGACCCGGCAGCAGTGCGCGCTGTCACCACTCCGTATGACAAATGTCAGGGGGCCGCGTCCGGGCATACGACTGGGGCCCCGGTCGTGATGACCGGGGCCCCAATCCTTCTTGAGCGGACGACGAGATTCGAACTCGCGACCCTCACCTTGGCAAGGTGATGCTCTACCAACTGAGCCACGTCCGCATTGCTCCCGACCGGCTTTCACCGGGCGGTGCGTTCACCACTGTACCTGATCCACATCCGTGGTCGGTAAGCGGTGCGGAGCGGGTGACAGGAATTGCACACTGCGCCTTCCCTCTGGAAGAGGGCTGTTCTGCTACTGAACTACACCCGCACGCTCCGTGAGGTCCGGCCTTCCGGCCTCGCCCCTCGGCGTGCTCCAGACTCTAGCCCACCTGCGGGGGTGCAGTGCAACTCGGTTCACCTGGGGTGGCGTTCGCCGGTCCGTCCGGCGGGGTCTTCGGCCACGTCCGGCCGCGGGCGCTCAGCTCGCCTGCTGGAACGCCTCGTAGACCCGCTTCGGGATCCGGCCACGCGCCGGCACGTCCATCTTGTTGGACTGCGCCCAGGCGCGGACGGCTGCCGGGTCGGGGGCGACGGCGGTGTGCCGGTACTCCCTGCGCGGCTTGCCCGTGTGCTTCGACTGCTTGCGGCCCGCCGCCACGTACGGGGCGAGGGCGTTGCGCAGTTTCTTTGCATTGGCGGGATTGAGGTCGATCTCGTACGACTTCCCGTCCAGGCTGAACGAAACCGTTTCCGCCGCTTCGCCGCCGTCGATGTCGTCGAAGAGCGTGACCACTACGCGCTGCGCCACGGATATCGGTCCTTTCCTGCGGTTCGCCGTATCAAGTCAGTACAGGTCAGTGCTGACATGCGGCGATACCGGTATTCCGGCTGCTGCGGGGCAATGCTGCTTTCCGCTGTATTCCTTTGTACAGCGGTCGGCGTCGCATTGTGAAGCCCAGCCAATTGCATCCGCGTGTCCTCCGCAATGGGGTGGAGTGGTTTTTCTCTGGATTTTCACATGGGGTTCTCCCGATATCTATGCGCGTAGAATTTTCGGGCGGGTACGCTGAGGGAACCGCCTTCAGCACCACACCACCGGGAGTGCCAGTGGCACGCGTCGTAGTCGACGTCATGCTCAAGCCGGAGATCCTCGACCCGCAGGGGCAGGCGGTGCAGCGCGCACTGCCCCGCCTGGGCTTCGAGGGGATCGCGGACGTACGTCAGGGAAAGCGCTTCGAACTCGAGGTGGAGGGGCCGGTCGACGACGCCGCCCTCGCCCGCATCCACGAGATGGCCGAAACGTTCCTCGCCAACACCGTCATCGAGGACTTCGTCGTAAAGGTGGAGTCGTGACCTCTCGTATCGGAGTCGTCACTTTCCCCGGGACGCTCGACGACCGGGACACGCTGCGTGCCGTCCGTATCGCGGGCGCCGAGCCGGTCTCGCTGTGGCACCGTGACAAGGACCTCAAGCAGGTCGACGCGGTGGTCCTGCCGGGCGGCTTCTCCTACGGCGACTATCTGCGGGCCGGAGCGATCTCCCGCTTCTCGCCGGTGATGGAGACGATCATCGACCAGGCGAAGGCCGGAATGCCGGTCCTCGGCATCTGCAACGGCTTCCAGGTGCTCACCGAGACGCACCTGCTGCCCGGTGCGATGCTCAGGAACAACCATCTGCACTTCATCTGCCGCGACCAGACGCTCCGCGTGGAGAACGCGGACACCGCCTGGACGGCCGACTACGAAGCGGGCCAGGAGATCTCCGTCCCGCTCAAGAACATCGACGGACGTTACGTCGCCGACGAGCGCGTCCTCGACGAGCTGGAGGCCGAGGGCCGGGTCGCGTTCCGCTACGTCGGCATGAACCCGAACGGCTCACTGCGCGACATCGCGGGCATCACCAACGCCGCCGGCAATGTCGTCGGCCTGATGCCGCACCCCGAGCACGCCGTGGAGCCGCTCATCGGGACCGGCCGCACCGACGGCCTCGGATTCTTCACCTCGATCCTGAAGAAGCTGGTCAGCCCATGAGCGACGCACGCGCGGCCGCCGGGCTGCAGATGAACACGAAAGCCGCGCCTCTGCGCCGCGCGGGCGGAGAAGCGATTGAAGGGTGCGCAGCCTCATGACTCTCGACACCGTCAAGCACGCGAGCGACACCCCCGACGTCGAGCAGCCCTGGAAGGATCTCGGACTCAAGCAGGACGAGTACGAGCGCATCCGCGAGATCCTCGGCCGCCGCCCGACCGGCGCCGAGCTCGCCATGTACTCCGTCATGTGGTCCGAGCACTGCTCGTACAAGAGCAGCAAGGTCCATCTGAAGCAGTTCGGCGAGAAGGCCCCCGAGAACGACGCCCTGCTCGTCGGCATCGGCGAGAACGCGGGCGTCGTGGACGTCGGCCAGGGGTACGCGGTCACCTTCAAGGTCGAGTCGCACAATCACCCCAGCTACATCGAGCCCTACCAGGGCGCGGCCACCGGCGTCGGCGGCATCGTCCGCGACATCCTGGCGATGGGCGCCCGTCCGGTCGCC
Source organism: Streptomyces sp. NPDC054841 (assembly GCF_053611045.1). NCBI lineage: Bacteria > Bacillati > Actinomycetota > Actinomycetes > Kitasatosporales > Streptomycetaceae > Streptomyces > Streptomyces sp. NPDC054841. The sequence continues at coordinate 11,458 of NZ_JBSGZO010000096.1, forward strand.
GTCATGGACCCGCTGCGCTTCGGCGCCGCCGACCACCCCGACACCAAGCGTGTCCTGCCGGGTGTCGTCGCGGGCATCGGTGGCTACGGCAACTGCCTGGGCCTGCCGAACATCGGCGGCGAGGTCGTCTTCGACTCCTGCTACCAGGGCAACCCGCTGGTCAACGCGCTGTGCGTGGGTGTCATGAAGCACGAGGACATCCACCTCGCTAAGGCGTCCGGCGCCGGCAACAAGGTGATCCTTTACGGCGCCCGCACCGGTGGCGACGGCATCGGCGGTGTCTCGGTGCTCGCCTCGGAGACCTTCGAGTCGACCGGCCCGGCCAAGCGCCCCGCCGTCCAGGTCGGCGACCCCTTCCAGGAGAAGCTCCTCATCGAGTGCACCCTGGAGATCTTCAAGGAGAAGCTGGTCGCCGGCATCCAGGACCTCGGCGGCGCCGGACTCTCCTGCGCCACGAGTGAGCTGGCGAGCGCCGGCTCCGGCGGTATGCGGGTCGAGCTCGACACCGTGCCGCTGCGCGACGCGACCCTCTCGCCCGAGGAGATCCTCATGAGCGAGTCGCAGGAGCGCATGTGCGCGATCGTCGAGCCGCGGTACGTCGACCGCTTCATGGAGATCTGCGAGAAGTGGGACGTCATCGCCACCGTCATCGGTGAGGTGACGGACGGCGAGCGCCTGGAGATCTTCTGGCACGGCGAGCAGATCGTGGACGTGCCGCCGCGGACCGTCGCGCACGAGGGCCCGGTGTACCAGCGTCCGTACGCGCGCCCCGAGTGGCAGGACGCGCTGCAGGCCGACGACGCGGGTGCGCTGCCACGCCCGGCGACCTCCGAGGAACTGCGTGAGCAGGTCCTGAAGCTCGTCGCCTCGCCGAACCAGGCCTCGAAGGCATGGATCACGGACCAGTACGACCGTTTCGTGCAGGGCAACACCGTCCTCTCCCAGCCCGAGGACTCGGGCATGGTGCGGATCGACCCCGAAACCAACCTCGGTGTCGCGGTCGCCACGGACGGCAACGGCCGGTACGCCAAGCTCGACCCGTACACGGGTGCGCAGCTCGCGCTGGCGGAGGCGTACCGCAATGTCGCCGCGTCGGGCGCGAAGCCGCTCGCGATCTCGGACTGCCTGAACTTCGGCTCGCCCGAGGACCCGGCCGTCATGTGGCAGTTCGCCGAGGCCACCCGTGGTCTCGCGGACGGCTGCCTGCAGCTCGGCACGCCGGTGACCGGTGGCAATGTCTCGCTCTACAACCAGACGGGCGAGACGGCGATCCACCCGACCCCGGTCGTGGCGGTGCTCGGTGTGATCGACGACGTCACGCGCCGTACGCCGATCGCCTTCAAGGAAGAGGGCCAGCTCCTCTATCTGCTGGGCGAGACGCGCGAGGAGTTCGGCGGCTCAGCGTGGTCCCAGGTGGTTCACGACCACCTCGGCGGTCTGCCGCCGAAGGTCGACCTGGACCGGGAGAAGCTGCTCGCCGAGATCCTGATCTCGGCCTCCCGCGACGGCATGATCGACGCGGCGCACGACCTGTCGGACGGCGGTCTGATCCAGGCGGTCACCGAGTCGTGTCTGCGCGGCGGCAAGGGCGCGCGGCTGGTCGTCCCGGACGGTCTTGACGCGTTCACCTTCCTGTTCAGCGAGTCGGCGGGCCGTGCGGTCGTCGCCGTCCCGCGCAGCGAGGAGCTCCGTTTCACCGACATGTGCGGTGCGCGGGGTCTGCCCGCCACGCGGATCGGTGTGGTCGACGGGGACGCGGTGGAGGTGCAGGGCGAGTTCGGCATCGAGCTGAGCGAGCTGCGTACCGCGCATGAGGAGACCATTCCGGCTCTGCTCGTCTGAGCGACCCAGGACAGCAACCCCCGTCCGGACGGACCGTCGCCCGGGCGGGGGCTTTGTCGTCCCGCTCGTCTACTCCGGCATGCCCCAGAAGGCGTCCAACTCGTCGATGTCCTGAACGCACTCGTCGATGTCGGACATCTTGCCGCCGACGATGGTGAACCACAGGCCGCCCCGGAGCTCGATCCCGCGGTCCCCACGCTCGGCGAAGATCTTGTGGACGGACATGGCATGCCCGCGCCCGTCCGGGAAGACACCGTCGAGCTCGACGCGCAGGCTGCCGCCGGAGAGCTCCCCGAGCCGGCCGTACAGGGCCAGGACGTTGTCCCGGCCCTTGTGGTGCCCGGAGATCCGGCTGCTCCCGGGCATGTGATGGATGCAGTCCGACGTCATCAGGGAGCCCAGGGTGTCCATGTCGCCTTTGTTGAACGCCTCGTAACCCCGGCGGACCAGGGCGCTGTCGGGGTGTTCTGTCATGACTGATTCACACCTCTCGTGCCTGTGTTTCCGCTGTTCGCGCTGCTTCTCATCTTCCGCCGGGTCCCGGACCCCTGCCACGTGGAAGCGATTAACCTCGGCTCATGCCTCCGGCCAAGAAGCGCACCCGCAGCTACGACTCCGCCAAGATCCGCGCCGCCGTGCTCGCTCAGTTCGGGCATGTACGGGAGGCGGTGGGGACGTTGACTCCCGAGCAGCTCGCCCTGCCGACCCGGCTGGGTCCGTGGACCGTCCGCGAGCTGGCCGCACACTTCACCTTGGCCGTGCACGCCGTGGTCCGGGGCCTGGAACAGCCGGAGCCGGCCACGCTGGAAGTCGCGCTGATGGACTGGCCGTTCACGACGGCCGAGCGAGCCGGCTCGATCGACGACGACACCCGCGCGATCGCCGACGGGGCCGAGGACCTCGACGCGCTGTACGAGCGGACGGCCGCGGCCGTCACCGACGCGCTGTCCCAAGCATCCGACGACCGGCTGATCCAGACCCGTATGGGCGCGATGCGGCTCGGCGACTACCTGGTCACGCGCACTGTCGAACTCATCGTCCACACCGACGACTTGAACGTCGCGGCCGGCCTCGACGTCCCGTACGAGCGGCAGGCACTCGCCGCCTGTGTGCGCCTGCTCGCGGACACACTCGCCGTGAAGGCGCCGGGCAGATCGGTGGAGGTGCGGATTCCGCCGTACGCCGTGATCCAGTGCGTCGAAGGGCCCCGGCACACACGCGGCACTCCGCCCAATGTCGTCGAGACCGACCCGCTGACCTGGATCCGTCTCGCGACGGGGCGTACGGAGTGGAGCGAGGCGCTGGACGAGGTCAAGATCAGTGCCAGTGGTGAGCGGTCCGACATTTCGGCGCTGTTGCCGTTGATGGGCTGACGGCCACGGCGGTCCGGTGGTCCGGTGGTCCGGCGGTCCGGCGGTCCGGGGGAACCGGAGTCCCACCCGCCCCGTCACACCGACATGCGTACTCAGCTGATCGTTCCCGCCGCGGTCGCCCTGACCGCCGTCCTCACGCTCACCGCCTGCGGCACGGAGACGGTCTCCGGCAAGGGCGCCGGTGACAACGCGGGGGGCTCCGTACAGCAGGCGTCGCGCGTGACCGGCGTGCACTGGACCGTCGACAGCGTGACCGTCGGCGGGAAGCGGACGGCGGCCCCGGCCGGTGCCCATGTCGAGTTCGACACCAAGGGCGGGCAGAAGGGGCGGGCCACGGGCAACTACGGCTGCAACCACTTCGGCGCCGACGTCACCATCGAGGGCGACACGATCACGGTCGTGCCGGGCGAGATGACCGAGATGGGCTGCCCGAAGGAGACCGAGGGCTTCGAGTCAGCCCTGAGCGCGGCCTTCTCCGGCAAGCTCAAGGCGAAGCTGTCGGACAAGAACCTCACACTGACCACCGCGAAGGGTGACTCCATAGCCATGACCGCGCAGGCCGAGGCGCCGCTCGTCGGCACCAAGTGGAATGTCACGTCCCTGCTCACGGGCGAGACCGCGTCCTCCGTGCCGGCCGGCACGGAGGACAAGGCGTATCTGGTCTTCGGCAAGGACGGTTCCGTACACGGCAGCCTCGGCTGCAACACCTTCCACGCCGACGCGAAGGTGTCCGGGCAGACGATCACCTTCGGCCGCCTGGCCGGCACCCGCAGGATGTGCCCGGGTCCCGAGATGACGGTGGAGCAGGCGGTGACCGAGGTCCTGCGCGGCAAGGTGACGTACGAGCTGAGGCACCGCGGCCTGTCCCTCACCGCGGAGAGCGGCAAGGGACTGGCGGCGACGGCGGCCTGATCAGCTACGTGCCGGGACGCGCCGAGCACGCGCACGGGCACGGGTCAGGGATGCGCCGAGCACGCGCACGGGCACGGGTCAGGGATGCGCCGAGCACGCGCACGGGCACGGGTCAGGTACGCGTCAGTTACGTGCGGCGTTGCGCGCGAGGGCGCGTGAACCTGTCAACGAGCGTCCCGGGGTCCGGACGGCCGCATCGGCGGCGCGGAGAGTGATGTGCGGCACGCGTCCACGCGCCGCTACTCGCCCGTACGACCCGCCAAAGGCTTTATTCCGCGGCTTTTGTACGAACATCCGACCCCGTCAACCCCGGCCTCGGCTCCGTCCCCAATTCGGACCAGTGGTCGATCTCGCCTACACTCGGAGCCGTGCCACGTGGTGACGGACGACTCAACCACGACCTGCTCCCCGGCGAAAAGGGCCCCCAGGACGCTTGCGGCGTCTTCGGTGTCTGGGCTCCGGGCGAAGAGGTCGCAAAGCTCACGTACTTCGGGCTCTATGCCCTCCAACACCGGGGCCAGGAATCCGCGGGTATCGCGGTCAGCAACGGCTCCCAGATCCTCGTCTTCAAGGACATGGGCCTCGTGTCCCAGGTCTTCGACGAGACCTCCCTCGGTTCCCTCAAGGGTCATATCGCGGTCGGTCACGCCCGCTACTCGACCACCGGAGCCTCCGTGTGGGAGAACGCGCAGCCGACCTTCCGGGCCACCGCCCACGGATCGATCGCGCTCGGCCACAACGGCAACCTGGTCAACACGGCCCAGCTCGCCGAAATGGTCGCCGACCTGCCCCGCAAGGACGGCCGCGCCACTCAGGTCGCCGCCACCAACGACACCGACCTCGTCACCGCCCTGCTCGCCGGGCAGATGGACGACGACGGCAAGCCGCTGACCATCGAGGAAGCGGCCGCCAAGGTCCTGCCCGAGGTCAAGGGCGCCTTCTCGCTCGTCTTCATGGACGAGCACACGCTGTACGCCGCCCGCGACCCGCAGGGCATCCGCCCCCTGGTCCTCGGCCGGCTGGAGCGCGGCTGGGTGGTCGCCTCCGAGAGCGCCGCCCTCGACATCTGCGGCGCGAGCTTCGTCCGCGAGATCGAGCCGGGCGAGCTCATCGCGATCGACGAGAACGGACTCCGCACCTCCCGCTTCGCAGACGCGAAGCCCAAGGGCTGTGTCTTCGAGTACGTCTACCTCGCCCGCCCCGACACCGACATCGCCGGCCGGAACGTCTATCTCTCCCGGGTGGAGATGGGCCGCAGGCTCGCGAAGGAAGCGCCCGCCGAGGCCGACCTCGTCATAGCGACACCGGAGTCCGGCACCCCGGCCGCCATCGGCTACGCGGAGGCCTCCGGGATTCCGTACGGCGCGGGACTGGTCAAGAACGCCTATGTGGGCCGGACCTTCATCCAGCCCTCGCAGACCATCCGGCAGCTCGGCATCCGCCTCAAGCTGAACCCGCTCAAGGAAGTCATCAAGGGCAAGCGCCTGGTGGTCGTGGACGACTCGATCGTCCGCGGCAACACTCAGCGCGCGCTGGTCCGGATGCTCCGCGAGGCCGGCGCCGCCGAGGTCCACATCCGGATCTCGTCCCCGCCGGTCAAGTGGCCCTGCTTCTTCGGTATCGACTTCGCGACCCGCGCCGAGCTCATCGCCAACGGCATGACCATCGAAGAGATCGGCACCTCGCTGGGCGCCGACTCGCTCTCGTACATCTCCATCGACGGCATGATCGAGGCGACCACCATCGCCAAGCCGAACCTGTGCCGCGCCTGCTTCGACGGCGAGTACCCGATGGAGCTGCCCGACCCCGAGCTGCTGGGCAAGCAGCTTCTGGAGACCGAGCTGGCGGGCGGCGCCGATGCCGCCGACGCCCTCCGTCGTCCGTAATCAAGCCCCGTCATTCCAACCGAAAGATCCCAGGCAATGTCTGAGACAGGTGCTTCCTACGCGGCCGCGGGCGTCGACATCGAGGCGGGCGACCGCGCCGTCGAGCTGATGAAGGAGTGGGTGAAGAAGACGCAGCGCGCTGAAGTCGCGGGCCTCGGCGGCCTCGGCGGCTTCGCCGGCCTCTTCGACGCCTCCGCCCTCAAGCGCTACGAGCGCCCGCTGCTCGCCTCCGCCACGGACGGCGTCGGCACGAAGGTCGATCTCGCCCGCCAGATGGGCGTCTACGACACGATCGGCCATGACCTCGTCGCGATGGTCATGGACGACATCGTCGTCTGCGGCGCCGAGCCGCTCTTCATGACCGACTACATCTGCGTCGGCAAGGTCCACCCGGAGCGCGTCGCCGCCATCGTCAAGGGCATCGCCGAGGGCTGTGTGCTCGCCGGCACGGCCCTCGTCGGCGGCGAGACCGCCGAGCACCCCGGCCTGCTGGGTCCGGACGACTTCGACGTCGCTGGCGCCGGTACGGGCGTCGTGGAGGCCGACCGGCTGCTGGGCGCGGATCGTATCCGTACGGGGGACGCGGTCATCGCCATGGCGTCCTCCGGCCTTCACTCGAACGGGTACTCGCTCGTTCGCCACGTGGTCTTCGACCGGGCCGGCTGGGCGCTGGACCGGGACGTCCCGGAGTTCGGCCGCACCCTCGGCGAGGAGCTGCTGGAGCCCACCAAGATCTACTCGCTGGACTGCCTGGCGCTGACCCGGACCACCGAGGTGCACGCCTTCAGCCACGTCACCGGCGGCGGGCTCGCGGCGAACCTGGCCCGCGTCGTCCCCGACAGCCTGCACGCGGTGGTCGACCGGTCCACGTGGGCCCCGGGCGCGGTCTTCGACCTCGTCGGGAAGGCCGGCCAGGTCGAGCAGCTGGAGCTGGAGAAGACCCTCAACATGGGCGTCGGCATGATCGCCGTCGTGCCGTCCGAGTCGGTCGACGTGGCGCTGACGACCCTCGCGGACCGTGGCGTCGACGCCTGGGTCGCAGGCGAGATCACCGAGCGCGGTGAGCACACCACGGGCGCGGCCCTGGTGAACACGTACGCGAACTGAGAGCGGTCGCGAGCTGAACAGCACAGAACCCGGTCCGAGGCCTGAGCCCCGGACCGGGTCTGAAGTGAGCAGATGCAGGCGTCAAGCGCCGCGACGCTGCGACGACGGATCGGACTCGTCGTCCTCTTCCTCGTCGTCGTTGTACATATCCGCGTAGCGGGCGTACGGGTCGTCTTCCTCGTCGTCGTCCTCGAACGGCTCGCCGTTCGGCGGCTGACTCGAAATCGGACTCGAAGTCGATGCGCCCAGCTCGTTGGCCAGACGCGACAGGTCAGTCCCGCCGCTGTTGTACTTCAGCTGGCGGGCGACCTTCGTCTGCTTGGCCTTGGCCCGGCCGCGCCCCATGGCTCGACCCCCTCGGTGACGGGGCTCGACGGCCCCAGAGTCTTGACACGCGTTCATGGTTCGGAGCGGGCTCTCCTTGGAGAGACCGTGTCCGTAGGGCTTCAACGGTACCTGCTTCCGCGGCCATACGGTACGCCGCCCGCATCACGTGCCACCTCGCAGGACCGGCAAGGCGCCCCGTCCTCGCTGGTCAACCGCGATTTTAACCTCTTCTTGGCGGGCGGCTCGCCGACCGGCGTGAGTCTTGTCTCCCCGGTCGGCGATGACCACCCGAGAGGCGTTATCGGTGACGCGCCTCCGCCATGCGCTGCTCGGCGATACGGTCCGCCGCCGCGGCCGGCGGAATGCCGTCCGCGTTCGCACGTGCGAATATTGCCAGCGTGGTGTCGAAGATCTTCGACGCCTTCGCCTTGCACCGGTCGAAGTCGAAGCCGTGCAGCTCGTCGGCGACCTGGATCACCCCGCCGGCGTTCACGACGTAGTCGGGAGCGTAGAGGATGTGGCGGTCGGCGAGGTCCTTCTCGACGCCCGGGTGCGCGAGCTGGTTGTTGGCCGCGCCGCACACCACCTTGGCGGTCAGTACGGGCACGCTCTCGTCGTTCAGCGCACCGCCGAGCGCGCACGGCGCGTAGATGTCCAGGCCCTCTGTACGGATCAGCGCATCCGTATCCGCGACCACGGTGACCTGCGGGAACTTATCGGTGATCCGGCGCACCGACTCCTCGCGGACGTCCGTGATGACGACCTCGGCGCCGTCCTGGAGCAGATGCTCGACCAGGTAGTGCCCGACCTTGCCGACGCCCGCGACACCGACCTTGCGGCCGCGCAGCGTGGGGTCGCCCCACGCGTGCTGGGCGGAGGCCCGCATGCCCTGGAAGACGCCGTACGCGGTGAGGACCGACGAGTCGCCGGCGCCGCCGTTCTCGGGAGAGCGTCCGGTGGTCCACCGGCACTCGCGCGCCACCACGTCCATGTCGGCGACATACGTGCCGACGTCGCAGGCCGTGACGTACCGGCCGCCGAGCGAGGCCACGAAGCGGCCGTACGCCAGCAGCAGGTCCTCCGTCTTGATCCGCTCCGGGTCTCCGATGATCACGGCCTTGCCGCCGCCGTGGTCGAGACCGGCCATGGCGTTCTTGTACGACATCCCCCGGGAGAGGTTCAGCGCGTCGGCGACGGCGGCTTCCTCGGAGGCGTACGGGTAGAAGCGGGTGCCGCCGAGGGCCGGGCCCAGGGCGGTCGAGTGGATGGCGATGACGGCCTTCAGGCCTGTGGCACGGTCCTGGCACAGCACGACTTGCTCATGTCCGCCCTGGTCCGAGTGGAACAGGGTGTGCAGGACGCCGTCAGTCACATCGGTCACGGTGGTGACTCCCAAGTACGAAGCGGCGATTGGGGGGCCCTCCTGCGGGTGGGGAGGGACCTGATGGGCAAGAGAGTAAGTCCTACGCGGGGGTAGATCGGCCGCAGTGCTCAGGATCACCCCCTCCCGGAGTACGCGCATGGAAGGATTCGGGGCATGACGGCCGTCACCTCTGTGTTCGTCCCGTACGCGTCCTATCTGCGCGTGTACGAGCCACTGGCGGCTTTCCCCGAGCCGGAGCGCGGCCACTGGGCCCGCTACGCCCGGCGCGATCGCACCCCCACCGCCCAGGACGAACTCCGACGTTCGCTGGTGGACTTGCTGCCCACGCCGCCCGTGCCGGTGCCGGTCCACGAGAGCGCCGACGCCTTCGTCACGGAGGTCGACGGGGTGGTCTGCGTCTGCCCCTGGCGCACGCGGCTGCGGGGCTGGCTGGCCCTGGAGGAGCTGGCGGAGCTGCTTCCGTCACCGGTGCTGGACGCGGTGCTGCCACCGGTGGTGCGCGGGCAGGCGGCCGCGGACTACGAGGCCTGGCGCGACCGGAACCCGGACGCGCGGCCGTGGATCAGGACGGCGGTGTGGCAGGTGCCGGTGCGCTGGTTCACCCTCTTCGCGGACGACGAGCGCGAGTACGACCCGGGGGAGGTGCCCGGCGAGCCGCCCGTGCTGCGCTACCGGACGCCGATGGTGCAGGCCAGGCGCAGGCTGGCGCGTGCACTGAAAACGCTGAGGGAGTCGGTCGACGAGGGCCCGCTGGTGGAGGGCCTGGTAGATGTGGGGCGGTGGCTGGAGGAATTCCACCCGCGCTCACTGGTCGAGCTCGACTACGGCGGTCTCGTCCACACCCTGTCTCCGGCGCAGCTCGCCGAGGACCACTCGGCGGCGGATGTGGCCGAGGGGATCGCGGCGCTTCGGGCCGGCGACGGCGAGGCTGTCGGCGAGGCGTACGGGCGGCTGATGGAGCGTTGGCGCGCGGTCCGGGACCGGCAGTTCGCGAACTGACGCCGCCGTGGCCGGGGGCCGAACAGGGCGCGTCCGGGACGTAGGTACCTATCCGGGCCTTTGGCTCAAGCGTGACGGACAGCACTAAGCAGCGTCTTGCGCCCATCGCCCGCCCTCGTGCCAAAATAGGACAAGGAGTCCGGGGAGGGTTCCTTCCGCCTACCTAAGGGCGGAAATCTCGGCATTGCACTCTATGGGGGGTCTGAGGACTCCTGATCGCTCTGTGACTGATCGTCACTGTGACGTGACTGTCCGTTATGGCATGGTCCATCGGCTTCCGCCGCGGATGAACACCTGAGAGGGCAATTCCATCGGTTTGGCCGACGTGGCTGGACAGATGGTGTAGTTGTAGTGCCGAGGACAAGCCGTTCGTCCTATAACCGACTCGGCCCGCGTCCGCCATTTCGGGCAACGTGGGTCAAGGTGCAGAATTTAGAGGAAAGAACCGAGAAGGTTCGGTTCTCCCGAGGAGGCCGCTCATGACCGCTCGCACCCCTGATGCCGAGCCGCTGCTGACCCCGGCTGAGGTTGCCACGATGTTCCGCGTGGACCCGAAGACGGTCACCCGTTGGGCCAAGGCAGGCAAGCTCACGTCCATCCGCACGCTCGGAGGACACCGCCGGTACCGCGAGGCAGAGGTCCGCGCACTGCTTGCGGGTATTCCGCAGCAGCGCAGCGAGGCCTGACACCCCCGATTAAGGGCATCGCCGGACCCCCAATCCGGCAGCCCAACAGAGAGCTCGACACGGCGGGCGCCTGCCCCAACAGGATTCGTCGTCGATCGCGCTGGACTCCGCCGGGTCCAGCGCGATCTTTTTTGCCCCGGGAAGTGGTGCCGGCGGACCCTTCGGGGCTGCTCAGAGGGGGGTGCGGGAAGGGCGTGAGGGGAGTGCAATTGCACGCATTAAATTGTTTGGTTGTAGGGAGGGTGTAAGTTCACCCGTTTCCGAAACTCGTGCGGTGACTCCCGTCACACGACTGCAGTCTTGCCAATTCGAGCCTGCCACTGAGAAAGGGCCGGCGGTGCGGCAAAGGTCACGGATGGCCGGGACCTTCGCCCTTGGTGACCGTCCGCTGCTCCGGCTCCGCGGGGACGGTCTCGGTCGGGACGGTCTCCGGCAGGACAGCCTCGGACAGGAGCATCTCGCAGGAGACGGCCTCGGAGGGGTCCATCGCGAGGCGCAGCAGCCGATGGCACACCGGACAGTGCCGGGTGAGGTGCCGATAGCCGGAGACGGCCGCCAGATGGGCGCGCAGCAGCGCCCGGGTCTCATGCCTCGCTGTGGATGCCGCCATGCGCCACCTCCGCGGTCGGGGGCCCCGTAACCCCTGTCATGACTGGGTACCGGCGGCACATGACTCCAGTCAATACGTCAGAAGGCCCGCACCATCCGGTGCGGGCCTG